>NZ_JBHSHZ010000008.1:0-171450 GCF_042653365.1 Flavobacterium sp. GCM10023249 | reverse complement strand
GGTGAAGCCGACGTTGATGTTGCTGGTCCAGGTAATTCATCTACTAGTCAATGTGACTATGCAGATCAAGCCGCTGTAGATGCTGCATTTGCTGCGTGGTTAGCTCAATTCCAAACTTTAAATGATGGTTGTAATGCTGTAGCACAATTCAGCGGAGATCCTAGAGTGGCTCCAAGATTATGTGATGGCGGAGTAGTAAATGTTACCTATAGCATTGCTGATAACTGTAGCCGAGACAGCGTTAGTGCCAGCTTTACTTTGAATGGTGAAGCCGACGTTGATGTTGCTGGTCCAGGTAATTCATCTACTAGTCAATGTGACTATGCAGATCAAGCTGCTGTAGATGCTGCATTTGCTGCGTGGTTAGCTCAATTCCAAACTTTAAATGATGGTTGTAGTGCTGTAGCACAATTCAGTGGCGATCCTAGAGTGGCTCCAAGATTGTGTGATGGCGGAGTGGTAAATGTTACCTATAGCATTGCTGATAACTGTAGCCGAGATAGCGTTAGTGCCAGCTTTACCTTGAATGATGAAGCCGACTTTGATGTTACTGGCCCAGGTAATTCAACCAGTAGTCAATGTGATTATACCAATCAAGCGGATGTAGATGCTGCATTTGCTGCGTGGTTAGCTCAATTCCAAACTTTAAACGATGGTTGTGGTGCAGTAGCTGAATTTAGTGGCGATCCTAGAGTGGCTCCAAGATTGTGTGATGGTGGAACAGTAAATGTTACCTATCGCATTGCTGATAACTGTAGCCGAGACAGCGTAAGTGCCAGCTTTATTCTAAATGCCGCAGAAGAGCTTACTATTACATGTCCTCCGAATGTTGATTTAACATGTAGTCAAGATCCGAAAATTGAATTTGATGCATGGATTGCTACTTTCGGTTTCACAGGTGGTTGTAGCCCAATTGCAACGGATTTATCTTCTTATACATTGCCTAAACCAGGTCAATCAGTTACAATAACATATGAGGTTAGTGATAATTGTGATACTGAATCGTGTACGGTTACTTTTAAAGTGCCAGAATGTAGCGAAGTACATTGTACCTATACTCAAGGTTATTATGGAGAATTAAATGGTTCTGCTTGTACGCCTGATGGACAACCAACTTATGATCATCAAATCATGATTAACGCAATTAATCAAGCTGGTGGTGCATTTGATTTTGGTAGTACCGGAACAGGTAATTACTTTACGTTGAAAGCTTCTGATGTGTATGGTAATTCAGACCCAACGCAAAATAATGTGTTTATAATGCTTCCAGGTGGAGGTAATCCAAGAGCATTAGTTGGATTTGCTACCTATGATCAGTATTCTACTTGGTCTGATGATGATCCATTAAGAGCTTCAGGCTCAAATAAAGGACGTATTAATAACAATTTGTTGAGTCAAACTATGACGATGTTCTTTAACTTATCATTAGATTCAGGTTTAGGTGACGTTGTTTTAGAGAAAAAATTCGCTACAGCTGATGTAGCGTGTGGAAGTGAAATTCCGGATCCTAGAACATACACAGAGTTTGCTATATCAAATACTGTAATTAACTACTTAAATGCGAATTATGCAGGCGGCGCAACAGTTGCAAATCTGTTTATTTTGGCCAATAAAGCATTAGGTGGTGAAAACATTGGAAGTTTAACACATTCTGATATTAATGGTGCAGTTGATGCTATCAATAGAGGATATGATGGTTGTAGAATTAAAGTAAGACTAAATACAAGTTCTTTAACTCTTACAACTAGCGTGGTTAGTCCTATTGTAGATGAACCGGTATTTACTGCTTATCCAATTCCTTTCAAAGATATCTTGAATATTAAATACGATTTCGATTATACTTCGGATGTGAAAATTCAGATATTTGATACGAAAGGTTCACTATTGATGACAGAAAGTGATACAGATGCTTATCCTAACAAAGAAATTTCAATCCGACCTTCATTCAATAGAGGTGATGGACAATTGTTCTTTGTGAAATTGATTACCAATAGAGGAGTAAGTATTAAAAAAGTGATCTCCCAAAAATAAATAGTTTCATTTAAAAAAGAAAGTCCTCCCAAACGGGAGGACTTTTGTTTTGATATCTGATATAGTTTACTTTACTAAACCTCTTGAAATTACAATACGTTGAATTTCAGAAGTTCCTTCGTAAATCTGAGTAATTTTAGAATCCCTCATCATTCTTTCAACATGATATTCAGCAACATACCCGTTACCACCATGAATTTGAACAGCATCATTAGCTACTTCTAAAGCAACCTCAGAAGCATACAATTTAGCCATAGCTCCAGAATGAGCAATATCTAAACCTTGATCTTTTTCCGCGGCAGCCTTATGTACTAACAAACGAGCAGCGGTAGTTTTTACATGCATATCTGCTAATTTGAATGCAATTGCCTGGTGTTGGAAAATTGGTTTACCAAAAGCAACGCGTTCTTGAGCATATTTTAAAGCCAATTCGTAAGAACCTTGTGCAATTCCTAATGCTTGAGAAGCAATTCCAATTCTACCTCCATTTAAAGTTGACATTGCGAAAGCAAACCCAAAACCATCTTCACCAATTCTATTTTCTTTTGGAACTTTTACATCATTAAATAATAATGTGTGTGTATCAGAACCACGGATACCCATTTTCTTTTCTTTTGGACCAACTTCAAAACCTGGCATCCCTTTTTCAACAATAAGCACATTAATTCCTTTGTGTCCTTTTGAAGCATCAGTTTGTGCAATTACAAGATAGGTAGAAGCAGTTCCACCATTAGTAATCCAGTTTTTAGTACCATTTAATAAATAATGGTCGCCCATGTCAATTGCTGTAGTTCTTTGCGAAGTTGCATCAGAACCAGCTTCAGGTTCAGATAAACAAAACGCTCCAATAACTTCACCTTTTGCTAACGGAGTTAAATATTTTATTTTTTGCTCTTCTGTACCATATTTCTCTAAACCTGCACAAACCAAAGAGTTGTTTACAGACATGATAACTGCAGCAGAAGCATCAATCTTCGCTATTTCCTCCATCGCTAATACGTAAGAAACGCTGTCTAAACCTGCACCACCATATTTCGGATCAACCATCATTCCCAAAAATCCTAATTCAGCCATTTTTTTAACTTGCTCAGTTGGGAAAATAGAATGTTCGTCTCTTTCAATAACTCCAGGTAACAATTCACTTTGAGCGAAATCTTTCGCTGCTTGTTGAATCATCAATTGTTCTTCGCTTAAAGTAAAGTTCATCTTATTTTGTAATTTTGTTTAATGAATTTTTAAAGTTCCCAAAGATAGACAATTATACCAATTTTTCAAGTAGAATGATTAATTTTAACCCATGTTAAAACAGAAGTACAACGTTGTAGGAGTAATGTCGGGCACTTCGCTTGACGGCGTCGATTTAAGTCATGTTCGATTTACTATAGAAGATGGAAAATGGAGTTTTGAAATTCAAGAAAGTGAAACTGTTGCTTATGAAGAACAACTGATAAAACAACTCAAAGAAGCGGTTGATTATCCTAAAAATGAACTGGACAATCTGAATCAAAAATATACTGAAATTCTAGGTGAAATAATACGTAATTTTATTGCCAAACACCATCTCAAAGATCTAGATGCCGTATGCAGCCACGGTCATACTATTTTACATCAGCCACAAAACGGATTCACACTTCAAATTGGAAATTTGCCCAATATTGCGACTATAGTTAAAGAAAAAGTTATTTGTGACTTCAGGGTTCTGGATGTGAAATTAGGTGGTCAGGGAGCGCCTTTAGTTCCTATTGGTGATCGAATTTTATTCTCGGAATATGACTATTGTCTTAATTTAGGAGGTTTCTCTAATGTTTCTTTTGAACAAAATGGAAAACGTTTGGCTTTTGATATTTCCCCGGTGAATACAGTTTTGAATTTTTATGCGAATCAACTAGGTTTCGCCTATGACAATAAAGGTGAAGTTTCACGTAATGGAACCGTTTCAGAGGAGTTATTGGCCGAATTGAATCAATTGGAATTCTACCAAAAATCATATCCAAAATCACTCGGTTTCGAATTTGTAAAAACTATAATTTTTCCGATAATCGAAAAGTATCCAATCACTGTAGAAGATAAATTGAGAACATTTACAGAACATATCGCAGTACAAATTAGGGATGCATTTTCGTACAAAAAAGGAAGACTATTGGTCACTGGTGGCGGTGTTTACAATGATTTTTTAATTGAAAGAATGCAATTTCATCTTCCGGAAATGCAAATTCAAATACCTAACAGAAAAATAATTGAATTTAAAGAAGCATTAATTTTTGCATTATTAGGAGTCTTAAGGCTTAGAAATGAGGTAAATGTGCTCTCAAGTGTAACTGGAGCTAAGTCGGATCATTGTTCAGGCACGGTTTTTGATAACAAATGAAACTAATTTTTAACGATTAGCTTTCAGATGTTTAATAAAAGAAGTACTTTTGCACACCCTAAAAATACAACAATGAAAAGAAAAATTTTAATGACATTATTAGTGGTAATGTCTAGCTTCGTATCACAAGCACAAACACAATTTGAACAAGATGGTGTAACAATCCCAAGAACTATCGAAGTTCAAAAGAAATCTCTACAACTTAACGGTTACGGAACAAGATCAAAAGCATGGATTGATGTTTATGTTCAAGCGTTATATCTTTCTCAATTGTCTCAAGATGCAGCATATATTTTAGAAAGTGATGCAGATATGGCAATTCGAATTCAAATTACTTCTAAATTGGTTACTTCTCACAAATTGACTAAAAACATGGAAAATGGTTTTGAAAAATCTTGTGGAACCAATTTGGCTGCAATGCAACCTAAAATTGACATGTTAAAGTCAATGTTAGCGGATAAAATTGTTGAAAAAGATGTTTTTGTATTGGCTTACAATACGTTAGAAGATGCTGTTTTTGTTTATAAAAATGACCAATTAAAAGGTAAAATCCCTGGATTGGACTTCAAAAAAGCATTATTCGGTATCTGGTTGGCTGAAAGCCCAGCTGATAAAGATTTAAAAGAAGAGTTGTTAGGTAAAAAATAACAATTTTTACATAAAATAAACTGAATAACTTCCTTAAAGCTATTTTTAAGGAAGTTATTTTTTTTAAATTTGCCCAACTTTTAAAAATACACAACACTAAAACCATGAAAGAGCTTTTAAAGAAATTCGAAAATAAAGAACCAGAAGTAGTATTCCATTGGAAAGATCCAGAAACGGATGCAGAAGGATGGACAGTTATCAACTCATTAAGAGGCGGAGCAGCTGGAGGAGGAACTCGTATGCGTAAAGGTTTGGATATGAACGAGGTTTTGTCTTTGGCAAAAACGATGGAAGTTAAATTTTCGGTTTCTGGACCAGCTATCGGTGGTGCAAAATCAGGAATCAATTTTGATCCTGCCGATCCAAGAAAGCAAGGTGTTTTGCAACGTTGGTACAAAGCGGTTTCTCCTTTGTTAAAAAGTTACTACGGGACTGGAGGTGATTTGAACGTTGATGAAATTCACGAAGTAATTCCAATGACAGAAGAATGTGGTGTTTGGCATCCACAAGAGGGTGTTTTTAACGGACATTTTAAACCAACTGAGGCGGATAAAATCAACCGTATCGGGCAATTACGTCAAGGTGTAGTGAAAGTGATTGAAAATACCACTTTCTCACCGGATATTGCCAGAAAATATACAGTAGCCGATATGATTACCGGTTATGGTGTTGCTCAGGCTGTACGTCATTTTTATGATATTTACGGTGGATCGGTTGTTGGTAAAAAAGCTATCGTTCAAGGTTTTGGGAATGTAGGTTCTGCAGCTGCTTTTTATTTAGCTGAAATGGGAGCCAAAGTTGTTGGTATCATTGATAGAGATGGTGGTGTGATTAATGAAAATGGATTCTCTTTTGAAGAAATCAGAAACTTATTCCTAAACAAAGACGGAAATAAATTAGTGGCTAATTCTATGATTCCTTTTGAGGAAATCAATGCTAAAATATGGTCTATTGGTGCAGAGGTATTCGCTCCTTGTGCAGCTTCACGTTTGGTTACCAAAGAACAAGTAGATAATATGATAGCTTCTGGATTGGAAGTGATTTCTTGTGGAGCTAACGTTCCTTTCGCGGATAAAGAAATTTTCTTCGGTCCGATTATGGAAGATGTAGATAGTAAAGTGAGTTTAATTCCTGACTTTATTTCAAATTGTGGTATGGCACGAGTGTTTGCTTACTTCATGGAGAAGAAAGTACAAATGACAGATGAGGCTATCTTTAATGATACATCAGATATCATCAAAAAAGCAATCGAAAAAACGCATGCCGCGGGAACTGATAAAAAGAACATCAGTGCAAGAGCATTTGAAATAGCCTTGAAACAATTGGTATAATAATAAAAGAAAACCACAGTTTAAAGCTGTGGTTTTTTATTGATAGGTTAATAGGCGGTTAAACGAATATTTTTTGGTATAATAATTGAATTGCCTAAATTGGATTCGAAAATAAACTTTGTAAGTAAAAACAATTTATATTAAAATAATGAGTTTTAATAGAAATAAAATTTTGAAAAGTTAAGATGATCACATTATTGAGATATTTGTCGCAATTCCTTCCGCTTCCAATTATATTAATAATTGTATTTAGTTTGGTTTTGTGGTTTTTGATCGTACAAATCAAAAAAGCATCAATTTCTGATAAGAAAAAATCTTTGATAGTCAGTACGTATTCATTTGTGGCATTATTGGTTATTTTGTTTTTTATACGATTTTGGCCTCCCAATAATGACAAAGATTTAGCTATGTTAGCTGGCGGAGGTGGAGGTGGAGGTGTTACCATCAATTTCGGAAACAGTGACTTTGGTTCAGGTAAAGATTTTCAAAGTGAGGAGCTGGATGTGAAAACGGTAAAAGCTATAGCATCACAATCAGAGCCTGAGGAAGATATTATTTCTGGAGAAGCAGAAGATAACGAAGCTGTGAATATCCCAAAAAAAACGAATCCTGTAAAAGTTGCCAAACCGAAAGTAAAAATCGATCCAAAACCGGTTGCTGAAACAAAACCTAAAGTGAATAAAAACACCAACGATGCCTTGTCAAGTATTTTAGGTGGTTCCAAAAAAGGCGGAGATGGTGACGATTCGCGTTCGGGTAATAAAGGAAAAACCAACGGAAGCTTAGGTTCTAACGATTACTACGGAAGCGGTGGCTCCGGAGGAGGTACTGGAGGCGGTACTGGTACTGGAAACGGAACAGGAACCGGAAGTGGTTCTGGATCGGGTTCAGGTGGTGGTTCGGGAAGCGGAAGCGGTGGTGGAATAGGATATTCTTTAGGAAACCGAAAAGCGTTGTCGAAACCACAACCAAGATATACTTGTAATGAAGAAGGAAAGGTTGCTGTTCAGGTTACAGTTGATAAAAACGGAAATACGATTGCAGCCGAGCCTGGTGTAAAAGGTACTACAAATACCGCATCTTGTTTATTGCAACAGGCTAAAATAGCTGCTATGAATACGAAATGGCAACCTAGTGCTGATGCACCTGATAGACAGGTAGGGAAGATAGTTTATAATTTCAGTTTGAATTAAAACTGATTAATACATAAAAAAAAAACCGACTACAGCTAGTCGGTTTTTTTTATGTGATGATTTGTCTTTTTAAATGAATGACTCCTTTTTAAGACTGTGTGAGGGATCGCAGCAATTGTTTGAGCTCTTTTGTCCGCCAGGCAAAAAGCGAGTGCGGAGAGCCCGACCCGTAGGGTCACACCCAAATTATTTTGATGCGCTTGTGGCTATTACAAATTTCAGGTTGTTCTTTACACCTATCTGCAATACATCGACCAAATCCTGAACCTGTAAATTGTATGGGATGCGTACCACAACAGCCTGTTCTTTATTGTCGCCAATCTTCGCTAAAAGTTCGGCTTCAAGCTTGTCGAAAGAAACTTCCTGTTTGTCTAAATAAAAGCGTTTTTCTTCTGTTACCGATAAACTGATGAGCTGTTTATTGGTTTTTTCATTGTTTTTTGCTTTCGGTAATGTCATTTTAATCACGTTCGGATTTGCCAATGTTGAGATGATCAAAAAGAACAAAAGTAGGAAGAACATGATGTCGCTCAGGGAACTCGTTGCGACTTCGGCTTCGAATCGTTTATTTCGTCTTATCGGCATTGGGTCTCTGTATTATGTTAACGAATTCCAATACGTGACGCTGCATATTCAACGAATAATTGTCAATCATACTGTTGTATAAGTGATAACCCGAATAAGCCACAATACCCACAATCAATCCGGCACCACTACTGATCATTTTTTCGTACAAACCTCCTGAGATATTTCCGATACTGATGTTTTCGGTCACCGAAATGCTGTAGAAAATTTTAATTACCCCGGAAATCGTTCCGATGAATCCCAATGTCGGAGCAATACCGGCAATTAATCCCAAAATGGCCAGTTTTTTCTCCATTTCACCAATTTCGATATTGGCTACTTTTTCCATATTGGACTCGATTTCGGCAATGGGTCTTCCAATAGTTTGAATTCCTTCCTTAATCACGTTTGCAGAAGCTGCACCGTCTCTTTCGGCAGCAGTGATGGCTAAATCAATACTTCCGTTATTCAAATGGGTACGAATATCTTTTAATAAATGAGGGTCGTGTTTGGTTGCTTTTTTGATGTACAAATACCGCTCGATAATGATGTATATTGTGTAAAATAATAAGGCAGCAATAGGAATTAGGAAAAATCCGCCTTTGAAAATAAATTCTAATACTGATATTTCATTGTCTTTAGCAATGTTTTGTACCACGGCACCAGTTGCTTGGGCGATGGTATCGTTTTGGGTTTGTAATAAAAATCCAATCATAAGGAAATTGTTGTAATTTATTGTAAAAATAGTTTCAATTTTGCAATAAAGATAATTGTCTGTAAAGTATTAAACTAAAAAATAACCGATTTATTTTATTGCTATATTTTTTATAGCCAAAACCGTTCCAAAATGAATTATAATGAAACAATAGCGTGGATGTTTGCCCAGTTGCCTATGTATCAACAACAAGGAGCATCAGCTTATAAAAAGGATTTAACGAATACATTGCTTTTGGCGAAACATTTAGGAAATCCTGAGGATAAATTGAAAACAATTCATGTAGCGGGAACCAATGGAAAAGGTTCTACTTCTTCGATGATTGCTTCTGTATTGCAGGAAGCTGGATATAAGGTAGGTTTGTATACTTCACCACATTTGAAAGATTTCAGAGAGCGAATTAAAATTAATGGTTCGATGATTTCTGAAGAATTTATTGTTGACTTTATAGCTAAAAACCACTCTTTTTTTTCTGAGAACAGCTTGAGTTTTTTTGAAATGACTGTCGGTTTGGCTTTTGATTATTTTGTGAAAGAAGAAGTAGATGTAGCTGTAATTGAAGTAGGCATGGGTGGAAGGTTGGATTCTACTAATATTATTACACCTTTGGTTTCGATAATTACCAATATTGGTTTTGATCATAAGCAATTTCTTGGAAATACTATAGAAGCGATTGCTTTTGAGAAAGCAGGTATCATTAAACCGGGTATTCCTGTTGTGATTGGGGAATATACTTCGGAAACGAAAGCGGTCTTTTTGAATAAAGCCGAAGAGTGCAGTTCGGAGATTTATTTTGCTTCTGATTTGATTTTGGAAGATTATCCTTGTGGATTGCTAGGCGATTATCAATTCCATAATAAAAAGTCTGTCGTGCAGACTATACGAGTCGTAAGGGATCAATTGTCGGTTTCAGAGGATCAGTTAAAAGCAGGTTTAATTAATGTAGTAGAAAATACTGGTTTGTTAGGGCGTTGGCAGCAATTGCAATCGAATCCGAAAGTGATTTGTGATACGGCACACAACAGCCACGGACTTAAAATTGTGTTGAATCAGATTCAAAAGGAAAATTTTGAGCGACTGCATATAGTTTTAGGTGTGGTTAACGATAAAGATTTGGAAGATATTTTGCCTTTATTTCCCAAAAATGCCCACTATTACTTCTGTAAACCGAATGTTCCGCGTGGATTGGATAAAAATATTTTAAAAAATGTTGCAAAAAGTTTCGGTTTGAATGGTTTGGTATGTGATTCGGTATCAGAAGCTTATAAAAGTGCTTTGTTGGAATCTAACGAAAATGACTTCATTTACATAGGCGGAAGTACATTTGTTGTTGCAGAAATTGTGTAAATAATTTTGCAGAAGTAAAAAATACCTTTATATTTGCACCCACAATATCGGAAACGATATATGATAAAAGGGCGATTAGCTCAGCTGGTTCAGAGCACCTCGTTTACACCGAGGGGGTCGGGGGTTCGAACCCCTCATCGCCCACCACTTTTATCAAAAAAAATACTGATAATAAAGAATTATCGGGCGATTAGCTCAGCTGGTTCAGAGCACCTCGTTTACACCGAGGGGGTCGGGGGTTCGAACCCCTCATCGCCCACAAAAAACAAAACATACTGATAAAAGAATTATCGGGCGATTAGCTCAGCTGGTTCAGAGCACCTCGTTTACACCGAGGGGGTCGGGGGTTCGAACCCCTCATCGCCCACAAAAGCACTCAAATTGAGTGCTTTTTTTTTATCATGATGTTTGCCAACTTAAAATACAAACAAAAAAGCACTTCATTTGAAGTGCTTTTTTGTTTGTATTGTGGGTGAATTATTTTTCAACCTTTTTGATATCTTTTAAAACCGCTCTGTTATCGTAATTTTCAATTACAATTTCTATAGGTTGGTTTTTTAAGGTTTTGCCTATAATGGTATATAATTTACCACTTTTGTATTTGATATTACTTCGGTCAAAATCAACATCTCCATATTGTAAGGTGTTTTTAACATCTACGGTATCAATCCAGTCTTCGGCTAAAATTACAGAAGCTTCTTTCGATATGGTAAATGATTTGGATTTGATGTTGCTTAGTACTCTATCATTTGGAAAATAGGTACAGCGCGTTTGCTTTTGGTTTAAAATCGCTACAACGGCAAACGAACTGATAGCAAAACCAATTAGAAAATAACTTAATCTATAACGTAATCTCATTTTGTTTTTATTTCTGCAAAAGTAGTGAGAATAATAAATTAAAACACAATTAAGTTGATATCTCTGTGTGTTAAATCAAACCATTCTCCGATAGTTTTGTTGGTCAAAATTCCATGGTAAAAGTAAACGCCACTTTTTAATCCTGCATCACAACGAATGGCACTTTCTATGCCGCCATCATCGGCAATTTGTAATAGATAAGGCGTGATAATATTGCTAATGGATAGTGAAGCTGTTTTTGAGTAGCGAGAGGGTATGTTGGGCACGCAATAATGAACAACACCATGCTTGATATAGGTTGGATTTTCATGTGTAGTGACTTCCGATGTTTCAAAACAACCACCGGTATCTATACTTACATCAACAATCACAGCTCCTTTTTTCATGTTTTCAACCATGGTTTCAGTAACGATAATGGGTGTTCTGTGTTTGCCGCGCATAGCACCAATGGCAACGTCACATCTACGTAGCGATTTCATTAATGTTTTGGGTTGTACTGTAGAGGTAAAAATAGGTTGTTTTAAATTGTTCTGTAAACGGCGAAGTTTTGTAATCGAGTTGTCGAATACTTTTACAGAAGCACCTAATCCTAAAGCTGTTCTAACTGCGTATTCGGCTGCGGTTCCTGCTCCTAAAATAACAACTTCGGTTGGTCTGACACCAGTAATGTTGCCAAATAATAATCCATTTCCACCTTTTCCGCAGGTCATTAATTCGGCAGCTACTAAAACAGAGGCTGTTCCGGCAATTTCACTTAAGGATTTTACGGCAGGAAATGCATTGTCATCGTCTTTGATATATTCGAAAGCCAAAGCTGTTATTTTCTTCTTTTTTAAGGCTTCGAAATAGTCTTTTTTTCTGGTTTTAATCTGCAATGCCGATATGATGATCGTTTGAGGTTTCATCATTTCAATTTCGGTGATTGTAGGTGGTTCTACTTTAAGTATCATCGGACAATCGAAAACCTTTTGTGTATCGTTGGTGATTTCAGCGCCAGCATCACTGTAATCTTTGTCGGAATAACTGGCATTCACGCCAGCTCCAGCTTCAATTAAAACTCGGTGACCATGTGAAGTGATAGAACTTACAGCATCTGGTGTGAGACAAATGCGGCGTTCCTGATAGGAAGTTTCTTTAGGAATGCCAATAAAAAGTTCACTTTTATGTTTAGCTATTTCTAGTTTTTCTTCCTGAGGAAGTAATTCTTTCTTGCTAAAAGGGGTAATGGCCATAGTGTTATGTTATTTGGCACAAATTACAAAATTTCTCATAATCTAAACTAATTCCAGTAATCTATTTCCGTTCTCTAATTGGGTTATAGTTACTTCCGAATGATTTTCAGGGATTAAATCTGGGATTTTTTCGGCCCATTCAATGAAACACCAATTTCCAGAATACAAATACTCATCAATACCCATATCCAATGCTTCGGTTTGATTTTTTAGACGATACACGTCAAAATGATAAACTAATTGGTTGTTCGTAGTTTCGTATTCATTTACTAAGCTGAAAGTAGGACTGCTGGTAGGGTTGTCAACACCCAGATGTAAACATAACGCTTTGATGAAAGTGGTTTTTCCAGCGCCCATTTCCCCGTGGAAAAGAATCACTCTTTCTGGATTTGCAGTAATAACTTTTTCAGCAACTTCGTTAATCTGATCTATTGAAAATTCAATTTTCATGGGTGTGATGTTCTTTGTCATTCTTTTGCAAAAATACTAATTGAATGAGAAATAAAAAGAGGAATTTTAATTAAGTATTAAAGGTTTTGATATTAAAAAAAACCGATGAAAAGTCATCGGTTTTACAATTTATTTTTTAGGACTAAATACCAAAAAGGGTACAATCATTTCTTCTAATGAAATTCCACCATGTTGGTAGGTGTTTCTGTAATAACTCGCATAATGGTTGTAATTGTTGATATAGGCTAGGAAGTGGTCGTTTTTGGCGAAAATATAAGAACTTGTCATATTTACGATAGGTAATCCAATTTTTTTCGGATCTTTTACTGCGTAGACATCTTTTTGTTCATAAGTTAAGCTTCTTCCGGTTTTGTAACGTAAATTCAAACTGGTGTTTTTATCGCCAATTACCTGTGAAGGGTTTTTTACGTTGATAGTTCCGTGATCTGTAGTCAGTACTAATTTGAAACCTAGTTTTTGAGCTTGCTGAATGATTTCCAATAGAGGTGAGTTTTTGAACCAGCTTAAGGTTAGAGAACGATATGCTTTGTCGTCTGAGGCTAATTCTTTTACTACATCCATATCGGTTTTGGCATGCGACAGCATATCAACAAAATTGTATACAACAGCAACTAATTTTTTATCTTTTAATGCTTTGAAGTTTTCGGCTAATTTTTTTCCGTTGGTGAAATTTGTAATCTTGAAATATTCATGCGAAATGTCCATACGAAGTCGTTTCAACTGTGCCGTAAGAAATTCGGATTCATATAAATTTTTACCACCTTCGTCCACATCGTTTTTCCAGTACTCAGGATGTAATTTTTCCATTTCTAAAGGGAGTAATCCGGAAAACAAAGCGTTACGGGCGTATTGTGTAGCAGTTGGTAAAATGGCGTAATATGGTGTTTCGGCTTCCAACTTGTAATGATTGCTCAATACGCTTTCGAAAGCTTTCCATTGATCGTATCTTAAATTGTCGATGACCACGAACAATACATTTTCTTGTTTACGAAGTTCAGGTACTACCAGTTTTTTGAAAACTTCATGGGACTGAATAGGCTTGTGGGCATTGTGTTCAAACCAATCTTCGTAATTTTTTTCAATGAATTTACCAAATTGTGAATTGGCTTCGGCTTTTTGGGATTCTAAAATCTGGAACATGTTTTGGTCGTCTATATCTTCCAATTCCAATTCCCAGAATAGTAGACGTTTGTAAAATTCAGTCCATTCTTCAAAAGAATTTACCATCGCCATGTCCATCGCTATCTTACGGAATTCTTTCTGGTAATCTAAAGTTGTTTTTTCAGAAACCAATCGGGAATGATCCAGATTCTTCTTTAAGCTTAATAGGATTTGATTTGGATTTACCGGCTTAATAAGATAATCGGCAATTTTTGAACCAATGGCTTCTTCCATTATGTATTCTTCCTCACTTTTAGTAATCATAATTACTGGGACGGAAGATTTTTTTTCTTTGATTTCGGATAGTGTTTCCAGTCCTGACATACCCGGCATGTTTTCATCTAAAAAAACAATGTCAAAGTTTTCCTCCTGAAACATGTCAACGGCATCACGGCCATTATTGCAGGTAGTTACTTTGTAATTTTTCTTTTCAAGGAATAATATATGAGGTTTTAATAAATCGATTTCATCATCGACCCAAAGTATCTTAATGTCCATAGTAGTTTATTTTCTGTTGCAATTTACTATTAATTAAACAGCACATTCATAATTTTATTATAAAAATAAGGACGCTTTTTTGATACAATTTTGAAATCAATATCTTTGATAACTAATCAAAACTAAAAAAACCAAATGAATTATTACAAAACGGCACTACTTTTAGCCGGAATTACTTTGTATACTGCAAGTTGCAAAAAGGAAAAAGACTTTGATCCGAATGCACCGGACGTTTTAGTGACTAACCGAGATACATTGGTTGATCCATCCGATGATTTTTTTGCTTATGCCAATGGTGGATGGTTTAAGAAAAACCCAATTCCGTCCACAGAACGAAGTAATGGTATTTTTAGAACTATCGGAGATACTATCAATAGTCAAATCAGACAGATTTGTGAAAAATCGGCGGCTGATTCAGCTGAAAAAGGTTCCAATAAACAGAAAATCGGTGACTTTTATGCTTCCGGTATGGATACCATTACAATTGATAAGCTAGGTATTTCTCCACTGAAAAATGAATTGGCAAAAATTGATAAAATAAAAGATATTGATGGGCTTTTGCAAACTATGGCCTATATGCATACTATTGGCGCTAGTCCCGCTTTTGGGTTTTACGTAGGTCAAGATGATAAAAATAGTACACAATATGCTTTGTTTTTATCACAAGGTGGATTAGGTATGGGGAATAGAGATTACTATGTTAATTCAGATAAAGAAACAGTTACGATTCGCAATGAATATGTAAAGCATTTGGAGGCGATGTCTAAATTGATGGGTAATGATGCTTCGACTTCGAAGAAGAATGCTACAATTATTATGAAGTTGGAGACACAATTGGCTCTAAATTCACGTAAATTGGAAGATCTTCGTGATCCGAATAAAAATTACAACAAAATGTCTTTGGAAGAATTCAAAGCATTTACGCCAAATATGCCATGGGATACTATGCTAGCTGCAATGCATATAAAAAATGCAAAACAAGTGATTGTCGGACAGCCAGAATTTTATAAAGCATTGGATCAAACCCTAAGAACGTATTCGCTATCGGATTGGAAAACGTATTTAAAGTGGGATCTGATGAATACTTATGCTTCTTATTTAGGGAAAGATTTTGAAAAACAAAATTTCTACTTTTTCTCAACAGTTATGGGAGGAGTGAAAGAACAAAAACCAAGATGGAAGCGAGTAGTGGAGCAAACAGATAACTCTTTGGGGGAGTTGATTGGTCAAGTGTATGTAGAAGAATATTTACCTGAAGGTACCAAAGAAAAATTGTTGGAAATAGGGAATAACATCCGTGATGTATATGCTGAGCGTATTCAGAAATTAGATTGGATGAGTCCTGAAACAAAGAAAAAGGCTTTGCATAAGTTGTCTAAAATTGTAATGAAAGTAGGATATCCAGATAAATGGAAAGATATGTCATCTGTAAATATCGATAGAAAGACTTACTGCGCTAATGTAATGAGTGTGAATAAGTGGGCATTTAATGATATGGTGGCTAAATATGGAAAACCAGTTGATAGAACTGAATGGGGAATGTATCCGCAAACCTATAATGCCTATTATAATCCAAGTAATAACGAAATTTGTGTTCCTGCATGCAATATAATTGTTCCTGGATTTGAAGGGCGTTTACCGGATGATGCTATTTTATATGGTATTATCGG
Source organism: Flavobacterium sp. GCM10023249 (assembly GCF_042653365.1). Taxonomy (NCBI): domain Bacteria; kingdom Pseudomonadati; phylum Bacteroidota; class Flavobacteriia; order Flavobacteriales; family Flavobacteriaceae; genus Flavobacterium; species Flavobacterium sp. GCM10023249. The sequence continues at coordinate 155,363 of NZ_JBHSHZ010000008.1, read as the reverse complement.
TGGTTCTACCTTCGGACATGAAATTACACATGGTTTTGATGATCAAGGGTGTCAGTATGATGAAAAAGGGAATTTGAATAACTGGTGGACAGCGGAAGATCTGAAGAAATTCAAGGAGAAAACCAAGGCAATTGTTGATCAGTATAAACAATATGAGGCATTGCCAGGAAAGTTTGTAAATGGAGACGCTACGCAAGGAGAGAATATAGCCGATTTAGGCGGTGTGGTTATGGGATTCGAAGCTTTCAAAAAAACGACTCAATATAAAAACAAGGAAAAAATAGGCGGATTAAAACCGGAACAACGATTTTTCTTGGCATACGGGTATGCTTGGATGGTTAATATTAAACCGGAGGCACTGGGGCAACAATTGATAGTTGACGTTCATGCTCCAGCCAAATACCGAATTAACGGCCCGTTAAGTAACATTAATGAGTTTTATAAAGCATTTAATATCAAAGAAGGTAGTAAAATGTTTATTCCTTTGAAGAAAAGAATTGTAATTTGGTAAGTGATGTGCTGAATCTAAATAAATTAAGCCTGACAAGTTTTTGAAACCTGTCAGGTTTTTTTATCTTTGTTTACTTAAATCATTTTTTGTGAGTAACACGAATAAACTGAAAATCTTCAATGATCCTATATATGGTTTTATTACCATTCCGAATCCTTTAATTTACGATTTAATACAACACTCTTATTTCCAGCGTTTGCGTAGGATTTCTCAGATGGGTTTGTCGTATTTGGTGTATCCAGGTGCGAACCATACGAGATTTCATCATGCTTTGGGCTGTTTGCATATCATGCAGAAGGCAGTTGGTGTTTTGCGATTTAAAAATGTTCAAATATCCGAAGCGGAAGAAAATGCCTTATATATTGCGATTTTACTCCATGATATTGGACACGGCCCTTTTTCGCATGCTATGGAACACAGCATAGTAGAAGATGTGCATCATGAAGAAATATCGTTGTTATTCATGAAAAAGTTGAATGAAGAATTTGAGGGTAAATTAAGTTTGGCGATTCAAATTTTTAAAGGTGAATACCATCGAAAATTCATGTTGCAATTGGTTTCCAGTCAGTTGGATATGGATCGTATGGATTATCTGAAACGCGATAGTTTTTATTCAGGAGTGGAAGAGGGAAAAATCAATTCGGATCGTTTGATTCAAATGATGAATGTGGTTGATGATGTTTTGGTGATTGAAGAAAAAGGAATCTATTCGGTAGAAAAGTTTTTAATGGCACGCCGATTAATGTATTGGCAGGTGTATTTGCATAAAACAAGTTTGGTTGCCGAGGAAATTTTAACCAAAACATTGAAAAGAGCCAAAGAACTATACCAAAAAGGTGTTCAAGTAGAATGTAGTAAGCCATTGTATTTTTTTATTGAAAATAAAATTACCTTGGATGATTTTACAGATGAAATTCTTAACGAGTTTTCTAAATTAGATGATACAGACATTGTTGGAGCCATTAAAAACTGGCAATACCACGAGGATTTTACTTTGTCTGAATTGAGTAAAATGATCATTAATAGAGACTTGCTTAAAATTAAGATGAACGATGAAAAGTTTTCTTCGGAAGAAGTTCAGGAATTATTGGAACAATTTGCAAAAGAAAATGCATTGAGTATTCAAGAATCCAAATATTTTGTCTTTAAAGGAAAAATTAAAAATCAGGCGTATAGTAAAATTGCAGAACCCATTAGAATCTTGCAAAAAGACGGTGGTTTAGAAGATGTTGCTGTTTTGTCGGATCAATTATCTCTTAAAGCTCTATCGAAACACGTAACCAAATATTTTTTGTGTTACCCAAAACAACTCAATAAAAGTTAAATTATCATTAAAAATTTATATTTTTGTGCTAATGAAATTTACGGCCGAGCAAATAGCAGGAATTTTAGAAGGCGAAGTGGTGGGAAATCCAAACGCAGAAGTTTCTAAATTGTCTAAAATTGAAGAAGGTACTGAAGGTTCTTTAACATTTTTAGCGAATCCTAAATATATCAATTACATCTACGAAACGAAAGCGACAATAACGATTGTTAATGCTACTTTTGTTCCTGAAAACGAAATTGCAACTACCTTGATTAAGGTAGAGGATGCCTATAAGGCATTTTCAAAACTTCTAGAATTTTACAATCAGATTAAACTCAATAAAGTAGGAGTTGAGGTGCCTTGTGTGTTGTCAGAAACTGCTACAAATGGTTCAAATTTCTATCTTGGAAGTTTTAGTTATGTAGGCGAAAATGTAGTAATTGGAGACAATGTGAAAATTTATCCCAACTCTTTTGTAGGTGATAATGTGGTAATTGGAGATAATACTATTATTTTTGCAGGCGCAAAGATTTATTCCGAAACAATCATTGGGAAAAATTGTACAATTCATTCTGGCGCCATAGTTGGAGCAGATGGTTTTGGTTTTGCACCTAATGAAAACGGCGAATACAGCAAAGTACCGCAAATAGGAAATGTAATCCTAGAAGATAATGTTGATGTTGGTGCAGGAACTACTATAGACCGTGCTACCCTAGGTTCAACCATTATCCGTAAAGGAGTAAAACTAGACAATCAAATCCAAATTGCGCACAATGTGGAAATTGGTGAAAATACGGTAATTGCTGCACAAAGCGGTATTGCTGGCTCAACCAAAATCGGTAAAAATTGTATGATTGGAGGTCAGGTTGGTATTGCAGGTCATCTTGTTGTAGGCAACGGAGTTCGTATACAAGCACAAACCGGAGTAGGGAGAAATATTAAAGACAATGAAACATTACAGGGAAGTCCGGCTTTAAATTACAGCGATTACAATAAGTCGTATGTGCATTTTAAGAACTTGCCCAAAATCGTTTCAGAAATTGAAGAACTAAAAAAGAAAAATAACTAATCATGGTTAAGCAAAAAACCATTCAATCGGAAATTACTCTTAAAGGAGTTGGATTACACACAGGTAAGGAAGTAACAATGACTTTTAAACCTGCACCTATTAACAATGGATATACTTTTGTTCGTGTTGATTTAGAAGGGCAACCCGTTATCGAGGCGGATGCAGCTTATGTTGTCAATACGCAAAGGGGAACTAATCTTGAAAAATTAGGAGTAATGATTCAAACTCCTGAACACGTATTGGCTGCTTTTGTTGGAAGTGATATTGATAATGTGATTATTGAGTTAGATGCCTCTGAATTGCCTATCATGGACGGTTCTTCAAAATATTTCGTGGAAGCTATTGAAAAAGCTGGAATTGTTGAGCAAGATGCCGAAAGATATGTATATACTGTAAAAGAAGTTATCTCATATACCGATGAAACAACGGGAAGTGAAATTACTGTGATTCCTTCTGATGAATACCAAGTAACTGCAATGGTTGATTTTGGTACTAAAGTTTTAGGAACGCAAAATGCCAGTATGAAGGGAATTTCTGAATTCAAATCGGAAATTGCCGATTGTCGTACGTTCAGTTTCTTACATGAATTGGAAATGTTGTTGGAAAATGGATTAATTAAAGGTGGCGACTTGAATAATGCTATTGTTTATGTAGACAAAGAATTGTCTCCTGAAACTATGGATAAATTAAAAGTTGCTTTTGGTAAAGATAAAATATCGGTGACACCAAACGGTGTTTTGGATAATTTAACACTACATTATCCAAATGAAGCTGCGCGTCATAAATTGTTGGATGTAATTGGTGATTTGTCTCTAATTGGTACTAAAATTAAAGGTAAAATTATTGCAAACAAACCAGGTCATTTTGTAAATACGCAATTCGCTAAGAAAATGGCTAAGATTATTAAAAACGAACAACGAAACAATGTACCGGTTTATGATTTGAATCAAGAACCGTTAATGGACATTCATAAGATTATGGCAATGTTGCCTCACCGTCCACCATTTTTGTTGGTTGACCGTATTCTTGAAATGTCAGATACACATGTAGTTGGTTTGAAAAATGTAACCATGAATGAAGATTTCTTCGTGGGACACTTTCCGGGTGCACCCGTTATGCCGGGTGTGTTAATCGTTGAAGCGATGGCACAAACAGGAGGAATCTTGATTTTAAGTACTGTTCCTGATCCGGAAAACTACTTGACTTATTTCATGAAAATTGATAATGTGAAATTTAAACATAAAGTATTGCCAGGCGATACATTGATATTTAAATTGGATTTGCTTTCTCCTATTCGTAGAGGAATTTGTCATATGCAAGCTTATGCTTTTGCTAATGGAAAGTTAGTGGCAGAAGCTGAATTAATGGCACAAATCGTGAAGAAACAATAAGAAATTGAACAACTTGGTTGTGATGTATTTCATAACCTCAATTGTTTGACCCATTAAAAGAAAATTAAATGAATCAACCTTTAGCATATGTTCACCCGGGCGCTAAAATTGCCAAAAATGTGGTAATTGAGCCATTTACAACGATCCATAACAATGTAGTTATTGGTGAAGGAACCTGGATTGGTTCCAATGTAACCATTATGGAGGGTGCAAGAATAGGTAAAAATTGTAATATTTTTCCAGGAGCCGTTATTTCAGCGGTACCACAGGATTTAAAGTTTGGAGGAGAAGAATCTTTGGCAGTTATTGGTGATAATACCACTATTCGTGAATGTGTTACTATTAACAGAGGTACTGTAGCTTCAGGACAAACTAAAATTGGTAATAACTGTTTAGTTATGGCAACTGCACACATTGCACATGACTGTCACATTGGTGATAATGCAATTGTTGTAAATGGAGTGGCTTTGGCTGGACACGTAACAGTTGGAAATTATGCCATCATTGGCGGTTTGGCAGCAGTTCATCAATTTATTTCAATTGGTGATCATGCCATGATTTCTGGTGGATCTTTAGTTAGAAAAGACGTTCCTCCTTACACAAAGGCAGCAAAAGAACCACTTTCATTCATCGGAATCAATTCTGTTGGATTAAGAAGAAGAGGTTTTACAACTGAGAAAATTAGAGAGATTCAGGATATCTACAGAATTTTATACCAAAAGAATTTTAATACCACTCAAGCTTTGGCTAAAATTGAAGCGGAGATGGAAGCAACTCCAGAACGTGATGAAATCCTTGATTTTATCAGAAATTCTTCAAGAGGTATCATGAAAGGTTACACTGGAGTTTAATAATTATACAAATAATAAACATTTATATACACAAAAATGGCAAGTACGGCAGACATTAGAAACGGATTATGTATTAAGTTCAATCACGATATCTACAAAATCATAGAATTCCTTCACGTTAAACCAGGTAAAGGTCCTGCTTTCGTAAGAACTAAATTAAAAAGTTTAACTTCAGGAAAAGTGTTGGATAATACATTCTCAGCTGGACATAAAATTGATGTGGTTCGTGTTGAAACACATACTTTTCAGTTTTTATACGCAGAAGGAAATGATTTCCATTTCATGAACAATGAGTCTTTCGAGCAAATTACATTGAACAAAGATATTTTAGATGCACCGGATTTATTAAAAGAAGGTACAAACGTAATGGTTCAGATTAATACTGAAACTGATTTGCCTTTGTCAGTAGATATGCCAGCTTCTATTGTTCTTGAAGTAACTTATGCAGAGCCAGGTGTTAAAGGAAATACAGCTACTAATGCTACTAAACCAGCTACTGTTGAAACTGGAGCTAACATCAATGTTCCTTTGTTTATCAATGAAGGGGATAAAATCAAGATTGATACCGCTACTGGTAAATACATGGAAAGAGTTTAGTAGTAGGTTCTGAAGGCGATTTTCATTTACAATAATTAAATGTCAATCGACCTTTATTAATTACGCTTTACTAATCACTAAGTACTAAAAAATATGAAGTTTCCCCAAGCACATACTTTAAAAGAAATTGCGACTATCATTAATTGTAAGTTTGTCGGTAGTGAACAGTTTCAGGTTCTGGGAATGAATGAAATTCACGTTGTAGAACCGGGAGATATTGTGTTTGTGGATCATCCTAAATATTACGATAAAGCTTTACAGTCAGCCGCAACTATTGTTTTAATTAATAAAGAAGTGGATTGCCCTGATGGTAAAGCTTTATTGATTTCTGACGATCCTTTCAGGGATTTTAATAAACTAACTCTACATTTCAGACCTTTTCAGGCTTCGAATGTTGCAATTGCCTCTTCTGCAAGAATTGGCGAAGGGACAATAATTCAACCCAATAGTTTTGTTGGAAACAATGTGATTATAGGGAGGAATTGTTTAATTCATTCCAATGTTTCTATCTACGATAATACTGTTATAGGAGATAATGTTATCATTCATTCCGGTACTATTTTAGGAGCTGATGCCTTTTATTACAAGAAAAGACCGGAAGGATTTGATCAGTTGATTTCAGGAGGTAGAGTAGTCATTGAAGATAATGTTGGTATTGGAGCATTATGTACCATTGATAAGGGAGTGACAGGTGATACCACTATTGGTGCCGGAACTAAAATCGATAATCAGGTGCATGTTGGACATGATACAGTTATTGGTAAAAAATGTTTGATTGCTTCTCAAACCGGTATCGCTGGTTGTGTGGTTATTGAAGATGAGGTAACACTTTGGGGTCAGGTAGGAACTACAAGTGGTATCCGTATCGGTTCCAAAGCAGTTGTTATGGGACAAACCGGTGTAACGAAATCAATTGAAGGCGGTAAAACCTACTTCGGAACACCTGTGGAAGAATCCCGTGAGAAATTGAAACAGTTGGCGAATTTGAAGAAATTACCACAGATACTCAATAAACTGAATCAGAATGAAGGTTAGGAAATTTATTGAAGAAATTTATTCTTCCGATGCGTTGTATAATAGCGAACGCTTAGAACAGTATTTACATCCCGAAATCACATTAGAGTGGAACAGCAGTAAAGGCTTTCTTAAAATGAAAAAGAAAGACATTATGTTGCTCACCAAAGAACTCGAGCGGACTTACATTGCTATGCGCAGTGATATTTCACATTTGCTGAAGGATGATAAAACAGTAACAATTCGGTACAAACATTACGGAAAAACAATTGAAAATCCATCTGAGGAAGTCTTGTTAGCCTCATTTATCACTATTTGGGAAATAAAAGACGAAAAATTGTTTAACGGCTTTCAGATGAGCCAACTATATTAAGAAATTCCAGCCTCTAAATTTCAAAATCCAAATTTCATGTTAATTGGGATTTTGTTATTGGAATTTAGAATTTAAATAAAAAATAATTTTCGAGAGTAGATATAAAAACTTACTTTTGCAACACAAAAAATAAACATAACAAGCAATAATATGAGTGTTTTAGTAAATAAAGATTCAAAAATAATCGTTCAAGGTTTTACAGGAAGTGAAGGTACTTTCCATGCTTCTCAAATGATTGAATACGGAACTAATGTTGTAGGTGGTGTAACTCCAGGTAAAGGTGGAACATCTCACTTAGAGCGTCCGGTATTTAACACAGTTAAAGACGCTGTTGAGCAAGCAGGAGCAGATACATCAATCATCTTCGTTCCGCCAGCATTTGCTGCAGATGCAATCATGGAAGCGGCTGACGCTGGTATCAAAGTAATCATTTGTATTACTGAAGGTATTCCTGTATCTGATATGATTACTGCATATGACTACATCAAAGGTAAAGACTGTCGTTTAGTTGGTCCTAACTGTCCTGGTGTAATCACTCCAGAAGAAGCTAAAGTAGGTATCATGCCTGGTTTCGTTTTCAAAAAAGGAAAAGTAGGTATTGTTTCTAAATCGGGAACTTTAACGTATGAAGCTGCTGACCAAGTTGTTCGTCAAGGTTTTGGTATCACGACAGCAATCGGTATCGGTGGAGATCCAATTATTGGAACTACAACTAAAGAAGCTGTTGAATTGTTGATGAATGATCCTGAAACAGAATGTATCATCATGATCGGTGAAATTGGTGGTCAATTAGAAGCTGATGCTGCTAAATGGATTAAAGCGGATGGAAATCGTAAACCAGTCGTAGGTTTTATCGCAGGTGAAACTGCTCCTAAAGGAAGAACGATGGGTCACGCAGGTGCAATCGTAGGTGGAGCTGATGATACTGCTGAGGCAAAAAAACGTATCATGAGGGAAAACGGAATCCATGTGGTTGACTCTCCAGCTGAAATCGGTAAAAAAGTGAAAGAAGTTTTAGGATAATAAATATCTTAAAATCAGTATACTAAAAGCGAATCCAAAAAGATTCGCTTTTTTTTATGTAATGTACGCAACCTTTTCACAACTTTTCCGTCTACTTAATGGTTAATAAATGAATTCATAGTTTGTTTGGTTACAAAAAGAAAACGCTCTGTTATGTCAGAGCGTTTTTTTGCTTTCAGTAGAAAGCATTGAAATGTTTTCAAATACATTGAAATAATCTAAGGATTTGAATAAATTGTAATTGAAAAATCTATTAAAGAATAAAGTAATTTCGGTTATAATCTCATTACTTTTTGAAGTAAATACTCTGTTACTTGTTTGTTTTGCTGATTGATATCGTGTATAGTATTCACTACAATCTTAAATGACATTATAGGTTGAGAATTTCCGTTTTCTGCATACATTCCTTCGAGTTCATAACGTATCTCTTTGTCGTAACCCTCATTCTCATCGACGACTCTAGAGTTGTCTATTTTTAGTTGAATGTTAGGTCCGTCAGTAATTCCATTCATAAAAATAACAGATATTCCATTTTTGGGAAAGATTGTATATATGTGCTCTTTTAGGTCGGAAAAATAATAATTCGAATGGTCTTGGGTGGCAGTAAATACAAAATTTATTTTAGTTGGTTTGTTATATGGTCGAGTATAAATGCATTCTTTTTCTTTTAGTTCCAATTGTAAATCTTTGGAGTGCTTTTGTGAAAATGAAAAGGTTGAATGTAGAAAAATAGCGAATAGAATAGATGTAATACATAAAGAAATAATAGTTTTCATGGCGTAAATAGTTTTCATGTTTTGTACGATTCAAATCTAGAGAAGGTTGATTAACTGCACAAATTGTTATACCTAGGATTCATGAATTCAGGGTAGAAAATAACCCAAACTAATTCGAATAGTCTGTATCACCAAAAATGGAAAATTGAAAAAGGTAAAGAAGTTTTATTGTATAATGAATTTGTATTTTAGCATTAAATCTCATAACGCTATACAATAAATAACATAAAAAAAGCCCTGAATTTCAGGGCTTAGTTTTTTTATATTTTAAAGATACCACCTACAGTGATAATGCGTTGTAGGAACCAAAATTCTTGATCGGCTCTATCTACTGAATCATGTGTTGTACGGATATCGTTCATGTTGATATAACCGCCTTTTAATTCTGTCTGGATGAAATAGTTTTTAAAGAAGGTAAAATTCAATCCTGCTTTAGCAGATACTCCAAATCCAGAAACGTGAAAATCATCGTGACGTTCTTTTCCTAAGACTTTGGCATTGGTTTTAGGGAATAAAATACCGGCACCTAATCCTTCTGTCAGGTTGATTTGTATTTTATCACTATTCCATGTTTTAAATAACTTAGAAGAAATATCATCTACTCTTGAAAATTCTGTATTCACATAGTTCAAACCATCTGTATGTTCAAACGTAAGAAAATCTTCAGTAAGTAATACCTGACCTGGAGCTATGGCTTCACCAAAAGTACCTCTATCTTGGTACGTCCCTGTGTAGTTAACTACTTTGTTTTGGTACATTACATATTTCATGTGGTCAACTCCAATAGAAACATTATAATGATCTGAAATGAAATATCCTATACGTAAATTAGTTTGTGGGATCGTCATTCTTGCAGGGTTGAAATAATCGATATGCCATCCTTTGGGTTTGTCACGAGCTTCTACATTGTGTAATGTAAAATCGTAATCGGCGCCTTTGAAATGAATATCTGATGTAGTGAAAGACTCTCGGTTTCCACCCCAGTAAACATAAAACTTTCCTTTATTATGTGCCGTGTATTTTTCAGGATTTTCGACTGTTTCTTGCGAAAAGGCGTACTGTGAAAAAACACAAAAAGTTAGTACAGCCATTAAAAATGGTTGTTTCATTTTTTGGGTATAAATAATTTAGAATTGATTGACAGTCTGACGGATAGCCACTAACTTTTTCATTAGATCTTCGAAATAATCCAGATGTAGCATATTTGCTCCATCACTTTTGGCATTCGCTGGGTCAAAGTGTGTTTCGATGAAGATACCATCAACACCAACAGCGATTCCTGCTTTAGCAATAGTTTCAATCATATCAGGGCGACCACCGGTTACACCAGCCATTTGATTAGGTTGTTGTAAAGAGTGAGTCACATCAAGAACTGTTGTCGCTAAATTACGCATCGTTGGAATACCTCTGAAATCTACAATCATATCTTGGTATCCAAACATTGTACCTCTATCGGTTACCATAACATTATCGTTCTGACAATCCAATACTTTTTGTACAGCATGCTTCATACTTTCCGGACTCATGAATTGCCCTTTTTTAAGATTGACAGTTTTTCCCGTATTAGCAGCAGCTACCACTAAATCAGTTTGACGTACAAGGAATGCAGGAATTTGTAGTACATCTACATATTCAGCAGCCATTGGAGCGTCTTCATTTGTATGAATATCGGTTACGGTTGGAATTCCAAATTCCTTCCCAACTTTTTGTAATATTTTTAATGCTTTTTCGTCCCCAATTCCAGAAAAACTATCAATTCTTGAACGATTGGCTTTCTTGAAGGATCCTTTAAAAACATAAGGTATTTTAAGATTATCAGTAATACCGACTAATTTTTCGGCAATACGCATTGCCATTTCCTCGCCTTCAATAGCACAAGGTCCTGCCAATATAAAAAAGTTCCCACTATCTAAGTGCTTGATGTTAGGGATGTTGTGTAAGTTCATGGTCTACAAAATTTTTTGCAAATATAGTTATTTTTTATCTTTACTTTATGCATTCATTCTCAGTTTACAATCGACTCTATATAGGGAATTGTAAACTGAGAATGTAGATTCTTTTTTTAATGCATGGCTTCTGATAAATCGACTTTATTTTTGGATCGTTTAATCAGAAAAACGATTGGAATACAACATAGGAACATAATTCCCAATGCCATGAAGATATCCATATATGCTAATACCGTACTTTGCTTTAGAATGGTTAAGTTGAAAATTTCAAGTGCTTTTTGTGAGGCTTCATTAATAGAAAATCCTTTCGAACGAAACATTCTTTCCATGGTATTTAAACGCTCTTGGACTTCAAATTTACTACCATCCAAATTAGCAATCAGATCCACACGGTGTTTTTGTGAAAAACGAGTAATGAAAGTCGTAATGATTGCAATACCGAAAGAACCTCCAAGTTGTCTGAACATTCCTGTAAAAGCGGCACCTTCACCAATATGCTTTCCTTTTAAGGTTGAAAGTGAAAGGGTAGTGATGGGTACAAATAGTAATCCTAATCCGATACCTCTCAAAATCAGTGGCCAGTAAAAATGCTCAACTCCAGTATCGGGTGTCATTACATTGTGCATCCAGAATGTAAATCCGAAAAACACCAAGAATCCTACTGCAATCATGTAAGCCTGAGGCACTCCTTTTTGGATCATTTTACCCACAAATGGCATCAATAAAGCTGTTGTAATTGAGCCTGGAATTAGAAGCATTCCGGCATCTAATGCTGTCCAACCTAAAATCTGTTGTGTATAGATAGGAATGATTAATGTTGAACCATACAATCCGAAACCTAAAATGAATCCCATTAAAATTCCAATACGTAAATTTCCGTCTTTTAAGACACTCAAATTCACAATAGGGTGCTTGTAGGTGAGTTCTCTCCAAATGAAGGCTAATAAGCCCGAAAAGGATACTATACTCAGTATAATGATGGTTGTGTTGTCAAACCAATCGTCTTGCTGACCGTGTTCCAATACGAACTGTAACGAACCAATGAAAGCAGATAAGAATACGATTCCCCACCAATCCACTTGGTTGGCCTTAAGTTTTTCACCGTATTTCGGACTTCTTACGAAAGTAAACGTCAAAAACGTTGCGATGATTCCTAACGGTATATTGATGTAAAAAATATACGGCCATGAATGATGTTCTATTAAGTAACCTCCTAATGGTGGTCCTAAAGTAGGACCAACAATTACTCCCATTCCGTAGATAGCTTGCGCCATACTGCGTTTTTCTAAAGGATAGCTTTCTGTAATAATGGTTTGTGCAGTTACCAATAAAGCACCTCCACCTAATCCTTGAATGAAACGGAAAGCTACCAATTCCCAAATATTGGTTGCATTACCACATAGAAAGGACGCTACAGTAAATACAATAATTGAGGCCGCAAAGTAATTTCTTCGCCCGAATTGTTGGGATAGCCAACTCGTCATCGGAATTACAATAACATTCGCAATGGCATAGGCTGTAATTACCCAAGCTACGTCGTTTAATGTGGCGCCCAAAGTTCCGCGCATGTTAGTCAATGCTACGTTTACAATTGTGGTATCTACAATTTCCAATAAGGCACAAAGTACAGCCGTAATGGTAATGATAACCCTTCTGTAGCCGTATTCGACTAAGTCGTTGTCTGCTATTGCTGCTGTTGCCATTTTCTTTTTTTGAATTGATATTCTATGATTGTAATCACTTGTCTTGATTATTTGATGTGAACATCTACTTCAACGTTCATTCCAGGACGAAGTAACTTCACTTTTTCATTCGCGCTGTTTAAACTAATTTTAACGGGTAAACGTTGAATTGTTTTTACAAAGTTTCCAGTTGCATTATCTGGAGGTAAAATAGAGAATTTAGATCCTGTTGCAGGTGAGAAAGAAGCTACTGTTCCTTCAAATTCATCATCTGGAAAAGCATCAGCTTTGATGGATACTTTTTGTCCTACCACCATTTTATTCAATTGTGTTTCCTTGAAGTTAGCAATTACCCAAGTTTCATTGTTGTTTACAATATAAAATAGGGATTGTCCAGGTTGTATCATTTGCCCTGGTTGAATAGCAATTTTAGAAACTTGACCATCCGTTGCAGCAGTAACTACTGTATAGTTCAAATTCAATTGTGCGGCATTTAAAACGGCTTTGGCTCTTTCAATATTGGCTGCAGCTACTTCAGCTTGTTTAGCTGTAACATTCGTTTTTGATGCGGCAACCGTTTTTTGATAGCTACTTGCTCTTTGTTGGTCTTGTAATATCTTCACTTGGTTTTGTGCTTCTAACTTAGCAGCCTCTGCTTGTTCGAACTGTTGTTTTGTAATCGAATGATTTTTATACAAATTGGCATAACGCTCGTAATCATTAGTCGCTCTTGTTAATCTGATTTTAGCATTTTCGATACTTCCCACAGTCGATTGAACATTAGCATCAGAAACCGATACATTGGCCTGTGCTGTACCGATATCTGCTTTTGAAACGGCATAGTTTTCCTGAGCAGCTATCAAAGCGGCTTTAGCTTCTTCTACTTTTACTAAATAATCTCTATTGTCAATCGTAAAAAGTGTATCTCCCTTTTTTACAAAATCATTGTCTTTTACATTTACATTGGTGATGTAACCTCCAACTCTTGCAATGATGGGATTCATGTTTTTTTCTATTTGCGCGTCATCGGTTGTTTCGTGCGCTAAGGAATGCATGTATTTATAAACTCCGTAAGTAGTTCCTAAAAGGATGAATATACCGAAGATTGCGATGAATTTTTTATTGGTTTCTTTCTTTTTCATGATAGCTGATTTTATTTTTGGGACAATTCGAATGAGTTGATTAGTTTTCCGGAAGCAAACTGCAACTGGTAATATTTTAAGGCAATATCAGCTTGGGATAAGGCCAAATTGATTTTGGTTTGTAATTGTTGGATATCGGCTTCTAGTAAATCGTTGGTAGTTGATAAACTGTTGTCGTATTTGTCTTTTACGATTCTGTAATTCTCAGTAGCTTGTTCAACGGCTTGTTTGTAAACAACATTTTGTTTTTCCGACAAAGTATAGTTTTCCTGTGCTTGTTGTACTTCTTCCTTGATTTTATCGTTCATCATGTTAACAGCCGTTTTGGTTTGTTCCACCTTAGATTTGGCTAGTTTAACTTCTTTTCCGTTTTTGAAAATACTTGACAAGTCATAGCTTACACCCACACCGAAATTCATAGCGTTGGAAACGGTCAATACATCCTTCAAATCGAATGCAATATAACCTCCCATTAGAGAAAGAGAAGGGTAGTAGCCACTTTGTGAAATCTTCACTCCAGCTTCGGCCGCTTTTTGTTGGTAATTCAATGCTTCTAAGTCACTTCTTTTGGCTTCTGTTGAGGTCGTTTTAGTAACTAGCATATCTCTTTTTACCGCTTCAATATCAATATCAACTACTGTTCCTTCCGGAAGTTTAAGTAAAGTCACTAATTGGTAATTGATTACATTGAAGTTCTTCTGAGCACTATCCATAGATAATTGGATGTTGGACTCTTGCAATTGCGCTTTCAATAGATCGTTTCTTGCCATTAATCCGTTGTCAACCATTGCTGAAAAATCTTTAGTACGTTGTTGCGCACTTTTTAAGTTTTCTTTGAACAACGCAATCATTTCTTGTGATTGGTATAGTTTGGCAAACAGTTCAACCACATACAAACCAATTTCTTCTTTTGCATGAGTAGCATTCGCTGTTTCTGATTTGTATTGATTTTCTGACGCAGACACCCTATTTTTTAGTTTAAAACCGCTAAATAATGGCATGGAAAAGTTGGCTTGTCCTAATAACAACTGACTAACTTCTACGCCTTGTCCGGTACTTCCTGATCCAAATGCTGAAGAAACATTAGCATTAGTAAGTTGCATGTATTGTGCCGAGGCTTTTAACGATGGATACTGATGGTTTTTAACCGTTTCCATTTCCAGTTTTGCAGTCGAAGCTTTTAAATTGGCCATCGTGGTTTGATCACTTTTTGTAACTGCCATACTGATGGCTTCTTTAAGCGATAATGTTTTTTTCTCCTGAGCAATGCCTGTTAAGCTTGTCAAGATAGCAATAACAATTGCAGTAGTATTAATTCTCATAGGTCAAAAGGGCTTTTATTGTTTTCTGAATGTGTTTTGTCAAGTCGTTCGCTACATAATGATCAAAATCTTCTTCAGTTTGTAAATTGAATATTTCTTTGTAAAACGGACGATTCATTTGAAAGTGAAAATACGTTCCCATTATCGTTGGAGGTATCATCGCTACGTTTACGTCCTTGGTGAATAATCCTTGTTGTTGTCCTTCTTCTATGATATTGATCAAAAGTTGAAGGTTTTCTTTTTTCACTTCGTTGAATGCCTCGCAATTGATTTCTCTCTTTTTTAAGGCTATTTCAAAGTGAATAATTTGATACATGCCTCTGTTTTTATTCAGTCGACTGATGTATAATTCTATGAGACGGTCAATCTTCTCAAAAGGATTCAAATCTTCTTTAAAAAGATTTTCAATCTGAAGTCGCATGTCCGAAATTCGGGTAATAATTAAGGCTTCTAAAAGTCTTTCCTTAGAACCAAAATAATACGAAATCATCGCTACATTTATGTTGGCTTCTTTGGCAATATCTCGAACTGAAGCACCATCAAATCCCATCTGGGTGAAGAGCTTTTCAGCTATTTTTAAAATCTCTAGTTGTTTGTCGTTAAAATCATTCATAGGTATGAATTTTAAAATCGGATACAAATTTAAACACTTGTTTAAATTAAACGTTTGTTTAAATTCAATTTAACTTTTCTTTAACAACTTTGTAAGAATGAAAAAAATCACTCTTTTTATCGTGAAAAGAGTGATTTTTAGTACTATCGATAAAATTGATAGTAGAAGGTTAATGGTTTTGTTTTCAGTGGTTTTGTAAGAATTATTTAAATTATAGTTTTAATGAATTCCGGAATGGTTTCTATACTGTTGTTTTGTATGAATTTAATGAAAGCACTTCCTATAATGGCGCCTTTTTGATGTTGTGTTGCTTGTAGGAAAGTGGCTGAATTGGAGATTCCGAAGCCTGTAATCTGAGGATTTTTAAGTTCCATTTTGGCTATTCTTTCAAAGTAATTTTGTTGTTTTACATCGAAAATTTGTTGGCTTCCGGTAGTACTCGAACTACTTACCATATAGATAAAACTATCCGATTCTTGATCAATTTTTCGAATGCGTTCCTCAGAAGTTTGTGGTGTAATCAAGAATATGTTTTTAAGTTTATAGTGCTCAAATATGGCCTTGTATTCGTTCTCAAATGTTGCCATTGGAAGATCTGGAATAATCAATCCATCGATGCCAACTTGGGCACATTTTTGACAAAATTCTTCAATTCCAAATTGTAAAATCGGATTGAAATACCCCATTATGATTAATGGAATTGTCACCGTTTCGCGAATGTTTTCCAGTTGCTCAAAAAGCAATTTTGTGGTCATTCCATTCTTTAATGCAATAGTGGAACTTTCTTGTATGGTGGGGCCATCGGCTAAAGGATCACTGAAAGGCAATCCAATCTCAATCATATTAACGCCGCTTTTTTCTAGGGTTTCTAAGATAGGTACAGTGTCGTTGAGGTTAGGATATCCTGCCGTAAAATAGACAGAAAGTAGCTTTTTTTCTTCTTGTAGTTGGGTTTGTATTCGGTTCATCTTTGAGTTGTTTTGCTGTAATAATTACTAGATCTTCATGTGCTTCTTGGGTGAATTCAAAAACCAAAATAGTTGATATAGGTATTCAAATCTTTGTCACCTCGACCGGATAAGTTGATGACCACAATGTCATTTTCTTTGAATTGTTGCTGATCAAGTACCGCCAAAGCATGCGAACTTTCGATTGCCGGTATAATACCTTCTGTTTTGCATAAATTCAAACCGGCTTCCATAGCTTCTGCATCGGTTATAGCTATAAATTGTGCTCTTGCTGTTGCGTGCAGATGAGCATGTAACGGACCAACGCCGGGATAATCCAATCCTGCCGAAATAGAATACGGCTCGGTAATCTGCCCATCTTTGGATTGCATCAATAATGTCTTGCTTCCATGGATAATTCCTATTTTACCAAGTACCGAAGTAGCCGCACTTTCTCCTGTGTTTATACCTTTTCCTGCCGCTTCTACTGCAATTAGCTGTACTTTTTCTTCATCCAAAAAATGATAAAAGGCACCTGCCGCATTGCTGCCTCCACCCACACAGGCAATAACATAATCTGGGTTTTCTTTGCCTTCTTTTTCTTGCAATTGGGCCTTGATTTCCTCAGATATGATGCTTTGGAACTTAGCAACCATGTCGGGATAAGGATGTGGGCCAACCACCGAACCGATGATATAAAAGGTATTAATCGGATTGTTAATCCAATCTCTAATGGCTTCGTTGGTTGCATCTTTTAGGGTTTTTGAGCCTGATGTGGCGGGACGTACTTCAGCGCCTAACATTTTCATTCGTGCTACATTGGGTGCTTGGCGTTCTATGTCTACTGCTCCCATATAAACAATACATTGCAATCCCATCAAAGCGCATACTGTAGCTGTGGCCACACCATGCTGACCGGCTCCTGTTTCGGCTATAATACGGGTTTTCCCCAATCGCTTAGCCAATAATATCTGTCCAATGGTGTTGTTGATTTTATGTGCTCCGGTATGGCATAAATCTTCTCTCTTTAAATAGATTTTTGTATGGTATTTGGAGGATAAACGTTCTGCAAAATAGAGTGGAGTAGGCCTTCCCACATAATCTTTTAATAATTGTTGGAATTCCTCCTGAAAATCCGGTTTCGCAATAATTTCAAGGTACTGTTCACGCAACTCTTCTACGTTAGGATAAAGCATTTCGGGTATAAAGGCACCCCCGAATTCTCCATAAAATCCTTTTTCATTAACTTGATATTTCATTTTGTAATTGTTTTAAAAGTGGTGTGTTTTTTAATCCTGGTTCAATTTCGAATTTGCTATTCACGTCTATCGCATGTATAGGTATGGGCATCGCTTGTATGACTTTAATATCTTCAATTCCAATGCCTCCACTCAAAAAAAAGGGTTTCGCCGATGGATATTTTTCTAAGATTTGCCAATTGAATGGAATGCCATTACCGCCGTGGTTGCTGCCTTTGGTATCAAACAGAAAGTAATCGCATACGTTTTCATAGGGCATGAGGACTTCAAAATCGAAAGTGTCATCTACCGAAAAGACTTTGATGACTTTTACCTCGGTTTGTTGAAATAGCCTACAAAAATCGGGTGTCTCCTTACCATGTAACTGAACATATTGCAAATTGTAGCGACGTACTTTGTCTAAAATATCATCCAAATAGGCATCTACAAAAACGCCAATTTTTTGTGTCGTTGCTGGCAGAATGGGAAGGTATCCGTCAAAATATCGGGGCGATTTTTCGTAAAAGATAAAACCCATGTAATCAGGCTTTAACTGCGCTACCTCCTGAATGTTTTTTTCGTATTTCATACCACATACTTTTACTTTCATGGCTTAGGAAATTAAAACGGTTATGAATTCTTTCGCTGCTTTTGCTGGGTTTTCGGTTTTCATGAAATGCTCGCCTATCAAGAAGCCTTGGTAGCCGAAGGGTTGTAATTCGGAAATGGCACTGGTCGAATGGATTCCGCTTTCCGATACTTTTACAAATTCATCCGGAATATATGCAGCAAGTTGTTTGCTGGTATCCAAACTGACTTCAAAGGTTTTCAAACTGCGGTTGTTAACACCAATCATATCCAAACTTGACATAATGGATTTTTCAAGTTCTTCTCTATTGTGGACTTCCAATAGTACTTCTAAACCTAGCGATTGGGCAAATTCTGACAAATGCTTAATCTCCGCTCTGGTTAAAACTGATGCAATCAATAAAATAGCATCGGCTCCATGGGCTTTGGCTTCTAAAATTTGATATTCATCAACAATGAATTCTTTTCGCAATAAAGGAATGGTTACCGAGGCTTTGGCTAAAAGCAAATCGTCTAATGAGCCTCCAAAATATTTTCCATCTGTCAATACGGATATCCCCGATGCACCGGCATTCTGATAGCCAATAACGACTTCTTCTACCGAAAACGCATTATTAATTACCGACTTCGACGGTGAACGACGCTTGTGCTCGGCGATTATTCCAATCAAATTATGACGTAGGTTTTTGCTTAACGATTGTGTTCTCGCCCCAAAAAGTACCGAATTTTCCAATTGTGCAACCGGAATCAGCTGTTTCTTGAGTTGAACTTCTCTCTTTTTATCTGCTATTATTGTATCTAGTATGGTCATGATGTCTTTTTTTTAAATAGTAGTATTCACTGTTGTTTGTTGAGCCAATATTGCCGCTTGTGGAGCCTCTGTTGCCTGTTGTGGAATCAATATTGCTGCTTGTGGAGCCTCTGTTGCCTATTGTGGAATCAATAGTGCCGCTTGTGGAGCCTCTGTTTCCTGTTGTGGAGCCAATGTTACCGCTTGTGGAGCCTCTAGTGTCTGTTGTGGAACCAATGTTGCCGCTTGTTGAACCTCTGTTGCCTGTTGTGGAGCCATCAAAACGTATAACTCATAATTCATAACTTATAATTTATAACTTAACTGCTGTAACTTCTTCAATTTCTCCAGTGCTTTTCCACTTAGCAGACTTTCCTTTGCTAATGCAATTCCTTCCGTTATCGGAATGTTTTTGACCGTAGCAATAGCCATTCCTGCATTGGCGCAAACCACATTGTTTTGGGCTTCGGTGCCTTTTCCTGATAAGATATCCAAAAAGAGTGCTGCCGATTTCTCAACGGTTATTCCGCCTAAAATGTCATTTTCCTCCAATTTTTTCAACTGAAAGTCTTCCGGTTTCAATAATTGTTCATAGTTTTTGGAGATGATTTTGGTAGTTCCAGTCAATGAAATCTCATCGTACCCATCCAAACTGTGTAGAATAGTGAAGTTGGTGGCTGTGTTTTGATACAAATACGCATACATTCGTGCCAATTCTAAACTGAATACGCCTACCAACTGATGCTTTGGGAAACTTGGATTCACCATCGGTCCTAACATGTTGAAAAAGGTTTTTACTGCCAATTCTTTACGTATTGGTGCTACGTTTTTCATCGCAGGATGGAAGAGGGGAGCATGCAATACACAGATCCCGGCTTCGTCCATGCACTTTCTAAGGAAATCACTGTCGTTACTGAATTGAACACCTAAACTTTCCATAACATTGCTCGATCCGGATATGGAAGAAACGCCGTAATTACCGTGCTTGGCCACTTGTATTCCGGCTCCTGCCGCTACAAATGATGCCAATGTAGAAATATTGAAGGTGTTTTTTCCATCACCCCCGGTTCCGCATAAATCAATCGTATTGTAATCCGACAAATTGATTGCTACGCAAAGTTCTAGTAAGGCTTCTCTAAATCCAGCAAGTTCTTCAATGGTAATGCTTCGCATCATGTAAACGGTTAAAAAACTGGCAATCTGCGCCGGATTGTAGTGCCCGTTGGAAATGTTGACCAATGTCTGCTTCGCTTCTTCCTTAGTCAGCGTTTCGTGTTGGATTAATCGGTTTAATATCGTTTTCATCGTTGTTTTGGTGTTTAGTGTAAGGATGTAAAAGCCCAGGGCTAGTAATTTTACTATCCTTAATTATTATTTTAATTATGTTTCGCTAATTGCTAGTCAATTTGACTGAGTACTAACTACTATGGACTTAGTACTAACTACTATGGACTCAAGAATTAACCCAATTCTGCAGAATTTGCTTCCCATCGGGTGTAAGAACGCTTTCCGGGTGGTATTGCACACCTCTCACATCGAAGGTTTTATGTCGTAATGACATAATTTCTCCGTTGCCATCTACCGAAGTGATTTCAAGTGTTTCTGGAAAATTGACTTTGGAAACTACCCACGAATGATAGCGTCCCACTTCGATTTCGTTGTCTAAACCTTGGAAAAGTACTTCATCGGGAACGGTGATACTGACTTTGGTTGCCACACCATGATAGACTTTTTCAAGGTTGAGTAAACTTCCACCAAATACTTCTCCAATGGCTTGTTGGCCAAGACAAACACCAAGGATACTTTTGGTAGGAGCGTAGGTTTTAATGACTTCTTTTAGTAAACCTGCTTCATCAGGAATTCCCGGTCCTGGCGATAACAAGATTTTATCAAAAGATTTCAGTTCATCAATATAAAATTCATCATTACGGAAAACGGTAACTTCACAGTTTAAATCTTCTAGATAATGCACTAAATTATAAGTGAAGCTATCGTAATTGTCTATGACTACTATTTTTTTCATTTTTTTACTCGTTTTGTTACTGTAACTAATTACTAAATGGTTTCCGCTAATTCTAAAGCTTTGTTCAATGCGCCCAGCTTATTATATACTTCCTGCATTTCGCTTTCTTCACTCGAATCGACAACTATTCCAGCTCCTGCTTGATAATGCAACTGATGATTTTTACTCAAAAAGGTGCGAATCATGATGGCGTGGTTAAAATTACCATCAAAATCCATAAAACCAATCGCTCCTCCATAGAAATTTCGGTTGGTGTTTTCAATCGATTCAATGAGTTGTAAAGCGTTGTGTTTTGGTGCTCCGGAAAGTGTTCCTGCTGGAAATGTATTGGCTACCACTTGCATTGTTGAGGTGTTCTCATGCAATTGACTGCTCACTTTGGAAACCAAATGAATCACATGGGAAAAGAATTGTACTTCTCTGTATTTCTCCACTTCTACATGATGTCCGTTTCTACTTAAATCGTTTCTTGCTAAGTCAACTAACATGATGTGTTCGCTGTTTTCTTTTGGATCTTCAGATAATTGTTTGGCCAAAATAGCATCTTGTTCATCATTTCCCGTTCGTTTGAAGGTTCCTGCTATGGGATGAATTTCAGCTTTTCTGTTGTTGATGACTAATTGTGCCTCAGGTGATGATCCCATGATTTTGAAATTGCCATAATCGAAAAAGAATAAATACGGAGAAGGGTTGATGCTTCGTAAAGCTCGGTATACATTGAACTCATCGCCTTTGAAACCTTGTGTAAAGCGTCTGGATAATACCAACTGGAATACATCGCCTCTTTGACAATGCTTTTTGGCTAAAGCAACATTGCTTTTGAAATCTGCATCGGTTAAATTGGAAACAGATTCACCTTCTTTGACAAACGAATAGGAAGCGAAATTTTTAGATTGGATTAATTGTTCTATTTCTGCAATGTTATTCTGATTGTTAATGCTATGGCAGAATATATACGCTTCATTTTTGAAATGATTAATGGCAATGATGTTTTGATAAACAGCATAATACAGATCCGGAATTTGTAAATCGCTGCTTCTTTTGGTAATGCTTACTTTTTCGAAATAACGCACAGCATCATAACTGGTAAACCCGAATAAACCATTGGTTATGAATTTAAAATCATTTCTTTCGGTTTCAAAACGCGAAGCAAATTCCAGAATGCTTTCTGTAACATTGGTTTGGTTTTCAATTTGTTTCATAGTTGTGCTTCCATCAGGAAGTGTCACAGAAATGCTTTCGTTTTCGATTTTTATACTAGCCATCGGATTGCAGCAGATATACGAAAAACTATTCTCATTGCTATGATAGTCATTACTTTCAAGCAAAAGACTATTCGGGAATTTGTCGCGTATTTTCAAATAAATACTTACCGGCGTAATGGTATCGGCAAGAATTTGTTTGTGGTAAGTATGTAATTTATATTTCATAATGTTTTAGTTTTGAGAATAAAAAAAGGCTTGTCGTGATTGACAAGCCTTTTTATCTATTTTGGTTTTTAAAAATACAGATAGGAGGATTCGCTCACGATTTTCGACGTAAGTAATTCCACCACCAAGTATTGTTTAAAATGTTGTTCATTTTGTTGTTGTTATGTAACGGTACAAATTTATAGAAATGATTTTTGAATATGCAAGTTTTTTTATAAAAAAAATATAAGGCTGAATGATGTGTTCTACTTGAATTATATAAATAAGATAAAAAATTATTGTTTTACGATAATTAATTATTACATTTGCTTTGAATATTTAAATTGAGAACCAATGAAACTCGTCCGTGTTATCGCTTCTTTTTTATTTGTAATTGTAAGAATTGCAGCTGTTTTTTATTTAATTACGGCAATTTATGCCTTGATAAACTGTGTTTTTGCTGGACCTTTTTTCGAAATCATGGAGAAGAATCGCTTTGCTATTAACTTTCCTTTTTCATCCCGTCATTTTCTTTTGGGATCAGAATATACTGTTGCTTATGTGGCAGAAATGGTATTGGGTTTATTGCTTTATGGTTTGTTTTTTTGGGTATTGGGAAGTGTGTTTAAAACGTTTAAGCAGGAACGTTTGTTTACTAATGCCGGATTGAAAAATTTAAAACAGTTTTATCGATTCAATTTAGTATTGTATCCTGTTGCAATAGTGATCTGGTCACTTTTTAGTATTGAAGATTTTCCGTTTTTTGCTATGATTGTTGCACATGCAATAATGGGGGTTTTCATCTTTTTTATGGCTGCTATTTTTCAACAGGGTGTGAATTTGCAAAACGAACAGGACTTATATATTTAAAGTATGCCAATTATAGTAAATGTAGATGTAATGCTGGCTAAGCGTAAAATGCAATCGAAGGAATTGGCAGAAATTCTTGGAATTACTCCAGCTAATTTATCAATTCTGAAGACGGGAAAGGCAAAAGGTATCCGGTTTGAAACCCTTGAAGCGATTTGTAAAGCCTTGGATTGTCAGCCTGGAGATGTTTTAGAATATACCAGCGAATAATTTTTTAGCAGATTGGATTTAAAGTATCGGTTTTTTTGACCGACAGGGATTCTTTTGCCTTAATTTCTCATGAAATAAGTATGTAATTTTTAATCAATAATCATCAATAATCATCAATAATCATCAATAATCAATCAAAATGAACAGTTTAGTAATCAAAAATCTCCATAAAACATATGGAAATGGAGTAAAAGCGATTGATGGTCTTTCGCTTGAAATCAGCAACGGAATGTTTGGCTTATTAGGGCCAAACGGTGCAGGTAAATCCTCTTTTATGAGAACCATTGCAGGTTTACAATTACCAGATAATGGAACAATTGAATTCAATGGTGTGGATATTCTTCAGAATCCGGATTCTATCCGTCAATGTTTAGGATATCTGCCTCAGGAATTCGGTGTGTATCCTAAAATATCGGCCTATAAATTGTTGGAACATTTAGCAGTATTGAAAGGCATTCTGAATAAAAAAGAGCGTCATGAACAAATTCTTTTTTTGTTACAGCAAACCAATTTACTGCCGCATAAAGACAAAGCGGTGCATACTTTTTCAGGCGGAATGCGCCAACGTTTTGGTATTGCACAAGCATTATTGGGAAATCCGAAGATTATTATTGTCGATGAGCCTACAGCCGGTTTGGATCCTGAAGAACGCAACCGTTTTAATAATTTGCTGAGTGAAATAGGGGAGGATAAGATTGTGATTTTTTCCACTCATATCGTGGACGACGTTCGTGATTTATGTACAAAAATGGCAGTTTTAGTGAATGGAAAAATAGTTGTTGAAGGCAATCCTTTTCAAACTATTGCATCACTGAAAGGTAAAATTTGGACGAAAACCGTTGAAAAGTCACACCTTGAAGCATTAAAAACGGAATACAAAGTGATTTCCACCCGTTTGTATGCTGGTAAAATTCAGGTCAATGTGTTTTCTGAAGAAGATTTAAATTCTGGATTCTCTTTAAAATCTCCAGAATTGGAAGATGTTTATTTCAATGAGTTAAGGTTAAATCACACTAAAATTGAATGCTATGTTTAGAAAGATGTTGCAGTTCGAATGGCATTGCCATACTCGAAATGTTTTGTTCTACGCTACTTTTCTAGTGTTGTTTTTGTTGGGTTTTGTGACAACAAGAGGTAGTTTTTCCTTCGCGAACACCAATCATAATTCGCCTTACATTATTGGTTATCTTACTGGGATGATGTCTTTGGTACTTATTTTTTCAATGACGATCATGGTGGCGCAGACCCAATTGAAAGACAGTGAAAGTAAACTGGATGCTATTATTTATGCTACTCCGGTTTCTAAATTCAATTATCTGTTTTCTCGTTTTCTATCCGTGTTTATAATTAGCGGCTTGTCTTATGCCATGCTAATGTTGGGAGTGATGATTGGCCATTTATTCCCTTCGGAAACACAACAGATGGGACCTTTTTCTATTATGGACTATGTGGTTCCGTTTTTGGTCTTTGCCATTCCGAATGTTTTTTTGATTGCGTCAGTAATAATGGCATTGGCTTGGCTAACAAGAAGTAAGCTGATGATTTACGTTGGAGGCTTGTTTATTTACATTTTGTATGTAGTGGGATCGATATTTTCGAATTCGCCCATTTTTGCAGGTGCTTCTCCGGCAACTCCCGAAGCGATGAGTCTGATGGCCAAAATTGATCCATTTGGTTTGGCAGCCTATTTTGAACAAACCAGATATTGGACAGTTGCTCAAAAAAATACGCAAATCGTTTCGATGTCAGGAAATATTCTCTTTAACAGAAGTTTATGGATAGCTATAGCTTTGATGGTTTTATTTATTTCATTTCAATTGTTTTCTTTCAGAAAAGTAAAAGAAAAGGCTAAAAAAACATCAAAAACTAGTAAAAAGGATTTTAAAATAGATAAAAAGCAACTATTCCCTGAAACTGAATTTCATACGATAAAGCATAATTTAAGCATAATTAAAAGTTTTGTCAAAATTGATTTGGCTTTGATTTGCAGGGGAATTCCTTTTGTATTAATTGTAATTATGCTTTCGGGTTTACTAACTATTGAAATTGCTGATGAAATCGATGGAGGCCGACGCATGGCTGAAAGTATCACAACCACAGGTTTAATGATTTCAACTTTGATGGATCGTTTGCCCATAATTATGATTCTGATTCTACTGTTTTATAGCAACGAACTCATTTGGCGTAGTGAAGCAGTAGGTATTTCGGCACTGGAAAAAGCAACACCACACCAACCTGGAATGACTTTTATTGCCAAGTTAATGGCACTTTCTGCCTTACCTTTTATGCTTATAACATTGGGTATTGGAATAGGAATGATTTTTCAGTTGGTAAATGATAATGCGCCAATTGATTTCGGTTTGTACATCGCTCTTTATTACTTTTTGGGATTACCAATGGTATTGATTTCTATTTTGGTTGTAACGATTCAGTCTGTCATTCAAAACCGTTATTTGGGATTGATTGTGGCTTCGACTGTAGCAATTGTATTGTCAACATCAATTGGTCAAATGATTGGAGTAACCTATCCTTTGTTTCGTTTTGCCGATACTTTGAAAGTGGACTATTTTGATATGAATGGCTTTGGTCAATATACCTTTTCCTTCTTGATTAGAATGCTTTATTGCATCGGAATATCACTTATTTTACTGTTTTTGGGTAGTATTTTATGGAAAAGAACTGCTTCAGTTCTCAAAACTTTTAGAGATGTACAACTGAATTTATTTCAGAAGATGCTATTGATTTTGGGTTGTTTGTTCGTTTTGGGTTTTGGAAGTTATACTTTTTACGAAGTAAATATAAAAAGTGAATATTTGACAACTGATGCACAATTTGATTGGCAACAAGAATATGAGAAACAATACAGAAAATACGAAGATTTAATACAACCAACCATCACTTCGGTAAAGACAAAAGTTGATTTATATCCAAATGAAAATCGCTATGAAGTTGAAGGAAGCTATGAACTGATTAATAAATCAGAAAAACCAATTGACAGTTTACTTTTGTATGTTACCAATGCTGTCAAATTGAAATCTATCACTGTTTTCAATGCAAAATTGGTGTCAAATGAGGAGCAATTCGGACATTTTTGGTACAAACTAAATACTCCACTATCACCGGGTCAGAGTACAAAAGTAAGTTTTTCGTTCTTTTCCTCTTGGTCGCCATTTACAGGTCATACACCATTCAATTCTATCATTGATAATGGTTCGTTCATGCGTATTAGTAATTATTATCCGCGATTGGGTTACCAAACGGATAATGAAATGACGAATTCCAAAGAACGGAAAAAACGCAATATGCCAGATGAAACTCCCATCCGGAAATTGGAAGATAAAGAAACACAATCGTATGATTTTATTGATTTTGATGCAGTAGTTTCTACTTCTGAAGAGCAAATTGTTGTTGGTGTTGGCGATTTAATGAGCCAGTGGAAATCAGAAGGAAGAAATTATTTTCATTACAAATCCAATGGAAAAATGCCGTTTCGTTTTGCATTTTCTTCAGCCGAATATGAAATGAAAAAAGAATATTATAAAGGAGTTTCAATTGAAATCTATTATGATCAAAGACATGGACGAAATACCGGAGAACTGATTTCGGCAACTAAAAAAACATTGGATTATTGCCAAAAGAATTTTGGGCCGTATCCTTACAAAACGATTCGATATGCCGAAGTTTCTGCTTTTGCCGAAGGTTTCGCAGCCACAGCATATCCATCTACGATTTATATGAAAGAAAATTTTGGGTTTTATAGTGACATTACTCGTGGTGATAAAGAAGATATCATCAATCAATTGGCAGGCCATGAATTATCACATCAGTGGTGGGGAAATTGTCAGTTCAACCCGGAAGAAAAAGAAGGCGGCTATATCTTAACAGAAACTTTAGCAATGTATACCGAAATTATGCTTTACCAAAAGCGTCACGGATGGGAACGTACATTAGAAACACTAAGAATTCATCAAGATTTGTATTTAAGTAGCCGCAGTTTTGTAATCGAAATGCCATTGTATAAAACCCATTATGATACACCGCATTTGCCTTATAACAAAGGTACGGTTGTCATGCATCAATTGTGTATGCTAATAGGAGAGAAGAATGTCAATAAAGCACTGCGGAATTTGATGATTCATTATGCTTATCCAAAAAAAGCAGCTGATACACGTGATTTTCTAAATGAAATTAATAAGGTTTCACCAAAATCTACGCATGCCAAGATTAATGAGTTGTTCAAACAGATTGTGACGTATTCGGCAAAAATTGAATCGGTTCATACTAAAATGAATTCAAATGGTAGGTATGAAATCACTTTTGAAGTCAGTATTTCCAAATTCAGTGAAGATGGAAAAGGAAAGCAAACTATGATTAAAAATGATGAAACACTTGATGTTGCTTTTTACGACAATAACGGTAAGCAAATCATTAAAAAATTCCCAATTTCTGGAAATAAAGTAAAAGGAAGAATGACATTGGGTTCAAAACCGGAATCGATCGAAATTGACCCCAAATTGATGATAATGGATACTTTTTTGGAAGATAATGTGAAGCAAATCAATTAAAATGTAAAAAAGCCAGCTGTAAAGCTGGCTTCTTGTTTTTGGGTCAAATTTGAGTTTGATTAGTATTTTAAATTTACTTTTAATTCAAATTCGTCATCAATAGCTTTGTCAGCTAAAGCTCCGAAGTTTTTAGAAGCATATTTAATATCGTATTTAGTTCTATCAACCATTAATTTTGCATTAGCAACACCTTTGTTTGCTACGATGTCAAAAGTAATAGGAGCAGTAATTCCTTTGATAGTCAAATCAGCAGTTACAGTATAAGTATTGTTCGATTTTGCACCAATTGATTTGAAAACCAATGTAGCCGTTGGGAATTTTTCAACACCGAAGAAGTCATCATTTTTTAAGTGTCCGTCTAATTTTCCTTTCCATTCACCTTGTAAATCAGTAGTGTTGATTGTAGTCATATCAACTACGAAGTTACCACCTACTAATTTTTTTCCGTTGAAAACTAAAGCACCTTCTTTTAAAGTTACGTCACCATTGTGTTGACCACCTACTTTTTTTGCTAACCAAAGTACTTTACTCTTTGAAGCGTCTACTTTTTTAGTTGTTTGAGCAGTAGCAGTTAAAGTTCCTAAAGCCACTACTAATGCTAAAGCGATTGATTTTAAATTTCTCATGTTTAATTTGATTTAATATAATTATAGATTGATAAATAATTCTTCTTTTGATTTACGAACTTTCTTAACGTGCTGATTTACATCTTCTTCATGACGGTAACCAATTGTTGCCACTAATGAAGCATTTAAATTTAAATCATTTAATTGTAAGATTTCGTTATATTTTTCTGGCTCAAAACCTTCCATTGGAGTTGCATCGATTTTTAATTCGGCAGCAGCATTGATAAGATTGCCAAGCGCAAGATAGGTTTGTTTTGACGTCCAAACCGCTTGTTGTTCAGGAGTTAATCCTAAAATTTTAGATTTCATGAAATCTCCATAACCTTGAATAGCATCAGTTGGGATTTCTCTTGTTTTACTTATTCTCTCGATATAATTATCAATTAGCGTTTCGTCTAATTTAGTATAATTTGCGAACACCACCAATTGTGATGCTTCGGTGATTTGAGATTGGTTCCAAGATGCTGGTTTTAAAGCTTCTCTTGTTGCAGGATCTTCAATTATAAGCACCTTGTAAGGTTGCAATCCATAAGAAGATGTACTCAATCGAATCGCTTCTTTTAATGTTTCTAAATCTTCTGTAGAAATTTTTTTGGTTGCATCAAATTTCTTAGTGGCATAACGCCAATTCTGGTTTTCTATAAATTTGCTCATTTTTTTAACTTCTGTATTTTTCTAATAATTCATTTAATTGTAGCAATTCTGATGCCGAAAGTTTTGCCGCAAAAGCATTTTCGTGTTCAATTACTTTAGGATCTAACTCAGCCAATACAGCTAAACCTTTGTCGGTAATCGTAATTTCCATTTTTCTGCGGTTATCAGGACACACTTTTCGAATCACTAATTCTTTGTTTAATAATTTGTCTACCAATCGGGTAGTATTACTTGTTTTGGCCACCATTCGTTCTTGAATGCAGGCCATATTCGCCGGTTTTCCTTTTTGACCTCTTAATATACGTAATACATTGTATTGTTCTCCCGACAAATCATATGGCTTAAGGATTTCTAAAAAACAATCGCCAACCACATTTCGGGTATAGGAAAGATTTAGCAATACTTTTTTTGCTAATGATAATTCCACAGTACTTTTTATTTCGTCTTCAATTTTCATCATTATGAAATTTGTATGTACAAATGTATGAACTTTTTTTATTTGTATATACAAATGTGTATTAAATTTTTGTTAATCTTTCTTTTTACGGTTTTTGAATAGCTATTTTTAGGGTATTAATTGAAGAAGTATGAGAAGCATTGTTTTGCTATTGTTGATGATGTCACTAAATGTATTAGGTCAGACAGCATCGAAAACGCCAGTTCCACTAAAGGTATATACTGTTAATGGAGTAGAAGTAAAGTCGTACAATTTCACTAATCTGCAAGAGTTTTTGAATAAAAACGACAATACGACCTATGTCATTAATTTCTGGGCAACTTGGTGTTTACCTTGTGTAAAGGAATTACCGCATTTTGAAACGTTGAACAAAAATTATAAGGATAAGAATGTAAAAGTGATTTTAGTGAGTTTGGATATGCCAAAGAAAATCGAAACCAACTTAATTCCTTTTATGATTAAAAAGAAATTGCAATCGGAAGTAATTCATTTGGATGATCCGGATGCGAATTCGTGGATTGAAAAAGTGGCAAAGGAATGGTCAGGTTCTATTCCTGCTACTGTAATTTACAATAAAGAAGCACGTCAGTTTTATGAACGTTCCTTTACTTATGAAGAATTAGAAAATGAATTAAAAACAATCTTAAAATAACAACTATGAAAACAGTACAATTGTTGGCTTTGACCATTTTATTTGCAGGTTTAAGTGCTTTTACCCTAAATAAACTGAATACAGGATATCAAGTAGGTGATAAGGCAACCGATTTCAGTCTGAAGAACATCAACGATAAGAATGTATCCTTAAAGGATTTTAAAGATGCTAAAGGATTTATTGTAGTTTTTACATGCAATCACTGTCCGTTTGCTGTGGCTTATGAAGATCGCATCATTGCTTTGGATAAGAAATACAAAGCATTGGGATATCCGGTTATTGCCATTAATCCAAATAATCCGGCGGTACAACCAAAAGATAGTTTTGAATTAATGAAAGAACGTGCCAAAGAAAAAGGATTTACCTTTCCGTATTTGTTTGATGAAGGTCAGAAAATTTATCCGCAATATGGAGCAACCAAAACGCCACATGTCTATTTGCTTCAAAAAACAAACGAAGGAAATGTTGTAAAATATATTGGAGCCATTGATGATAATTATAATGATGCTGCTGCGGTAAAAGTGAAGTATGTAGAAAATGCGGTAAATTCTTTATTGGAAGGCAAAGAAATAGAAGTAAAAACAACCAAAGCTATTGGATGTTCGATAAAAGCATAGTATTTTTGAAGTATAAATTAAAAAGCTATGAATTTAACACAAGAAGATTGGTGGACTAAACTTCAGAAAGACGATAATGCCGTTATTCTCGATGTTAGAACAGAGGACGAATGTCTTGACGGAGTTATTCCCGGAGCTATCAATATCGATATTTATAAAGGTCAAGGTTTCATTTACCAAGTAGAAGAATTGGATAAATCTAAAAATTATTATGTGTATTGCAAAGCAGGAGGAAGAAGTGCTCAAGCTTGCAACATCATGAATCAATTAGGATTTGAAACCGCCTACAATTTAATGGGTGGTTTTTCCGAATGGGAAGGTCCAGTTAGCGAATTGAAATAATAATTACTATTAAAAGCCTTGATTTATCAAGGCTTTTTTACTATCCAACTTTTAATGAAGTCATTGTTAAAGAACCGGCTACAGCTTTGTCATTGAATAAGCTTATGGTTTCTTTTTCATCTTTTATTCCTAAAATATAAAGCAGAGGTAGATAATGCTCTGGAGTTGGAATCGCCATTTCAAAAGCTTTACCTTGTTTGTTATAGTGAATCAGTTCTTGATGCTCATGATTCAGAATGAATTGTTTCATTTTGGTACTGGCTTCCAATGCCCAATCGAAGCTGTAATTATCTGTATTAAGTTGATCCCAAGCCATCATTCTTAAATTGTGTACCATATTGCCGCTACCAATGATTAAAACACCTCTATAGCGTAAAATATCCAGTTCTTTGGCTAATTCATAATGCTCTTTTGGCGTCTTATAATAGTCCAGACTCAATTGAATCACCGGAATATCGGCATTGGGATATAAGTGTTTGATTACACTCCATGCTCCGTGATCTAATCCCCATTTATCATCCAATTCAACTGGGGTTTGTGTGATGATTTTTTGAGTTTCTTTGGCCAATTCCGGACTTCCAGGAGCAGGATATTGGACATCAAACAAAGCTTTGGGAAATCCACCGAAATCGTGAATGGTTGGTGGATTTTGCATGGCAGTAACCAAAGTGCCTTTGGTTTCCCAATGTGCAGAAATACACAAAATAGCGTTCGGTTTGGGGATTTTTGTGGCAATATTTCGAAATCCTTGCACAAATTCATTTTCTTCAATAGCATTCATCGGACTTCCATGTCCCAAAAACAGCATCGGCATTTTCATTCCGTCCTGATTTTGAAAACTTTCTGTCATTTTGTTTAAATCCCTTAGATTCATGGCATATCCTATTAATGGAAAAAAGCAAGTATTTTTAAGAATTCCTTGCGGGTCATTAGTGAAGTAATTCCGATTTGATTTGGTTGAGTAGCTCAACAAGTTGTGCTTTTTTCTCTTCTTGAACAATTCCTTTTTCTGCATCAAAATTTTGATGGAAATTAGGTAAAGAATAGGAATTTAAAATGGTTGCTCCATGTCTCGGGAATCGCTCCAAAGCCGTTTTTAATGAACTTTCGGCGCCTCGTCCTCCAGGAGAAGTTGAGAGTAAAAGCAATTTCTTATTTTCAAACATATTCAATTTAACGCGAGAGGTCCAATCGAATAAATTTTTAAAGGCTGCTGTATAGCTTCCGTTATGTTCGGCCATTGAAATGATAATCAAATCGGCACTATCTAATTTTTTGATAAACTCCTGAATAATTTCCGGATGTCCAGTTTCATTTTCAACATCCACCGAAAAAACGGGTAATACATAATCGTTCAAATCAAGAATTTCGATGTCTGTATTCTCAAATTGATGCGCCACAAAACCGGCTAATTTTTTATTAATGGATTGTTTACTGTAGGAAGCTCCGAAGGCAACTATTTTCATAATACGTTCTATTTTTTCCTAAAGTTAACAAAAAAAGAAGCCTGAGCTTCTTTTATTCTGACAACTTTTTGAGCTGTGATTTATTTTTGATTGTAATTTTCTTTCCGGTCAAATCCACCCATCCGTTTTTGTTGAATTCAGATAAAAGACGAATGCAACTTTCGGTAGCAGTACCAATCATTCCGGCTAATTCTTCTCGTGACAATTGGATTCGTAGACTTCCATCTTCATTAACTCCGAAGGTTTCTTCCAAATACAATAAGGTTTCTGCCATTCGTTCCTTTACTGTTTTCTGTGCCATGGAAACCATATGGTCATCAGCATCTTTCAAATCGCCACAAATGGTTTTCATCATATTCATGGAAAACTGATTGTTCTGATTGAAAAATTGTAAAATTTCACTTTTTGGTACAAAACACACTTCCATATCTTCGAGCGCAACTGCGGTAAGGTTTGCTGGCTCATCACTAATCATGGAACGTTGACCAAGTAATTCTCCGGGTTTGACCAATTTTACAATTTGATCTTTTCCATTGGCACTTAATTTGGTCATTTTACATACGCCGTCTTTGATGCAGTAGACTCCATTGGTAATCTCTCCTTCCTCAAAAATAGGTTCTCCTTTTTTTATGGTGTAGGAGGTTTTACAATTGGCCATTCTCAAAAGCTCGTCTTTGTTTAAAGCTTTTAAAGAACTGAATTGTCTTACTATGCATTGCTCACATTTATTCATTATGCAAATTTTGAATAACAAATATATTTAAAGTATGATAAATATCATAGTTTGAAAATTCATGCAGTAGGAAATTTGCCAAAGGTAAATGAGTAAATTATGGAAAAACAGAATTGTTACCATTGTGGAACAGCTGTTGTATCAAGGAATGAGATTTTCTTTGACGAGAAAGCGTTTTGTTGCATGGGTTGTAAAACCGTGTATGAAATTTTCAGTTTGAACGACTTAGGTTGTTATTACGATTTTGAGAATTCCCCTGGAGCCACACCGTTAGATATTAAAGGCAAGTACGATTTTCTTGATGATGCTAGTATCGTGTCAAAACTTCTCGATTTTCAAGAGGAAGATACAAGTGTCGTTTCATTATACATTCCGCACATTCATTGTAGTTCGTGCATTTGGATATTGGAAAATTTACAGAAACTTAATCCCGCAATCTTTTCTTCACAGGTTAATTTTCATGAAAAAAAAGTACGCGTTCTCTATCGTTCCGATGCAACTAGTTTGAAGGAAGTCGTAGAATTGTTGTGTAGAATAGGTTACGAACCTTACATCAGTCTGGAGAATTACGAAAACAGAAAACAGAAAATTGATAGAACACTGATCTATAAGATTGGGGTTGCTTTTTTTTCTTTTGGGAACATTATGTTGTTATCATTTCCCGAATATTTTGAAGTAGGGGAGTTTTGGATCGAGCAATACAAAGGCTTTTTCCGTTGGTTGATTTTTTTACTTGCTTTGCCTCCCTTTTTTTATTCGGCATCGGGTTATTATGTTTCGGCTTGGAAAAGTTGTACATCAAAAGTGCTCAATATCGATATTCCAATTGCATTGGGCATTGTAGTGATGTTCATTAGAAGTACAATTGATATTGTATTGGATCATGGACAAGGTTTTTTCGATAGCATGTGCGGACTCATTTTCTTTATGCTTTTGGGACGATTATTTCAACAGAAGACGTATGATTTCCTTTCTTTCGAGCGCGATTACAAATCCTATTTCCCTATCGCGGTTACTAAAATAAATAAAGACGGTTCCGAAATTCCTATACAAGTTTATGATATAAAAAAAGGAGATCGATTGTTAATCCGTAATCAGGAGTTGATACCCGTTGATGGAATATTAATTTCCAATGCAACTTCTATTGATTATAGCTTCGTGACGGGTGAAGCGGTAGCAATTCATAAAAAATCTGGCGAAAAGGTTTATGCTGGTGGAAAACAATTGGGAAATATAATTGAAATGGAAGTACTGCATTCGATGTCACAAAGTTATCTTACGCAGTTATGGACTAATGAAGCATTCCTGAAAAAATCAGAGCAGCACTATAAAACGATTACAGATACAATCAGTCGTTATTTTACTCCAGCTCTGCTATTATTGGCTTTTCTTTCTTTCGGCTATTGGGTTTTCATCGATACTACGATTGCTTTCAATGTTTTTACGGCAATTCTTATTGTAGCCTGTCCCTGTGCTCTTGCTTTAACGGCTCCTTTTACTTTGGGTAATGTACTTCGACTCATGGGATACCAAAAACTATATTTAAAAAATGCTACTGTTATTGAGCAACTAGCAAAAGTAGATACTATTGTTTTTGATAAAACGGGAACAATTACCACCAATAAAAAGACATCCATTTCGTATGAAGGAGAACAATTGTCTGACTATGAGCTTTTATTAATAAAGAGCGTTGTAAGAGCCTCAAATCATCCTTTGAGTAGAAGATTATATGAGTTTATTCCGAATCAGACTACCATTGAAATCAACAGTTTTGAAGAAATCACTGGGAAAGGTATAAATGCTACAATAGACAATCGCTTGGTGAAGTTGGGCTCTTCTCAGTTTTTAGAACACATGAGCGAAAACACACACAAGAAAACCAAAGTGCATATTGAAATGGATGGTACGTATAAAGGATGTTTTG
Source organism: Flavobacterium sp. GCM10023249 (assembly GCF_042653365.1). Taxonomy (NCBI): domain Bacteria; kingdom Pseudomonadati; phylum Bacteroidota; class Flavobacteriia; order Flavobacteriales; family Flavobacteriaceae; genus Flavobacterium; species Flavobacterium sp. GCM10023249. Next base: position 119,633 of record NZ_JBHSHZ010000008.1, on the reverse strand, counting down.
TGTTTAATAACCAATACCGAGAAGGATTGGAGCAACTTTTTGAAAATTTAGCCAAGAATTACAACCTGGTAGTTCTCTCCGGAGATAACGATGGAGAACGCAAAATACTAGAAAAGATGCTTCCGGAAGCGACTACTTTAGTGTTCAACCAAAAACCAGAGCAAAAACTACACTTCATAGAGCAACTTCAAAAGGAAGGTAAAAACGTTATGATGGTTGGCGATGGATTGAATGATGCCGGCGCTTTGACACAAAGTAATGTGGGGATTTCAATCTCAGAAAATGTAAATGTGTTTTCACCTGCCTGCGATGGTATATTGGATGCTACACAATTTTCAAAAATTGGGTATTTCCTGCGATTTACCAAAAATGCAATGAAAACTATTTATAGGAGCTTTGGATTGTCACTTCTGTATAACATCGTTGGATTAAGTTACGCCGTAACCGGAAATTTATTGCCAATTGTAGCCGCTATCATAATGCCATTGAGTACCGTTACAATTATAAGTTTTGTAACGCTGATGAGTAATTATTATGCCCAAAAGCGGAATTGACACCGCTGCATTTTAATTATTTCGGCATGATAAAAGTCATATTTTATCCGAAAGGGCAACGCTAATTTTGGTTCATAAAAATCAAGGTATGAGTGTCATTTATTTATTAATCTGTATCAGTATCGTACTGGCGATAACTTTTCTCTACATCTTCATCAGAGCGGTTAGAAGTGGTCAGTTTGACGATGATTATACGCCATCGGTCAGAATGCTTTTTGAAGATGAGCTAAAACAACAAAACAAAACCCAAACAAAATCAGTAACAGAAAATCAGAACTAAATTATGGAAATGCAACAGTTTTATTACGATAACAAAATTGTAAATAAGTTCATTTACGCGACTATTGTTTTTGGGGTAGTGGGAATGCTGGTCGGGCTGTTATTGGCTACGATGTATTTATTTCCAAACCTTACTGACGGTATTTCGTGGTTGAGCTACGGACGACTTCGTCCATTGCACACTAACGCGGTTATCTTCGCTTTCGTAGGAAATGCCATGTTTGCCGGGTATTATTATTCGATTCAAAGGCTTCTAAAAACCAGAATGTTCAGTGATGTAATGAGCAATATTAATTTCTGGGGATGGCAGCTGATTATTTTGGCAGCAGCGATTTCTCTTCCATTAGGATATACGTCTTCAAAGGAGTATGCAGAACTGGAATGGCCAATAGATATCGCCATAGCAGTGATATGGGTAGTTTTCGGAATCAATATGATCATGACGATTTTACGCCGAAGAGAGCGTCATCTGTATGTGGCCATTTGGTTTTACATCGCCACATTTGTGACCGTTGCTGTACTTCATATTTTCAATAGTTTGGCTTTGCCGGTAAACGGTTTGAAATCGTATTCGGTATATGCGGGTGTTCAGGATGCTTTAGTACAATGGTGGTACGGACACAATGCTGTTGCGTTCTTTTTGACTACTCCGTTCCTTGGATTAATGTATTATTATATGCCTAAAGCGGCTAACCGTCCGGTGTATTCGTATCGTTTGTCTATTATTCACTTTTGGTCTTTAATATTTCTATATATCTGGGCTGGCCCTCACCATTTGTTGTATTCCGCTTTGCCGGATTGGGCGCAAAATTTAGGGGTGGTTTTTTCTGTAATGCTGATTGCGCCTTCTTGGGGTGGTATGATTAACGGATTGTTGACGCTTCGTGGTGTTTGGGATAAAGTGCGTACCGATGTAGTACTGAAATTCTTTGTTGTAGCCATTACAGGTTACGGTATGGCCACTTTTGAAGGTCCTATGCTTTCATTGAAAAATGTCAATGCAATTGCTCACTTTACCGATTGGATTGTTGCGCACGTTCACGTTGGAGCTTTGGCTTGGAATGGTTTCATGACTTTTGGTATTGTGTATTGGTTATTGCCACGATTAACTAAAGGAGAAATCTATTCACAAAAAATGGCCAATTTCCATTTCTGGATTGCGACTCTGGGTATAATTTTATATGCATTGCCAATGTATGTGGCTGGTTTCGTTCAGGCGCAAATGTGGAAACAGTTCAATCCCGACGGCTCCTTGGTGTATGGTAATTTCCTTGAAACTGTTTCGGAAATAATGCCAATGTATGCCATGCGTGCCATTGGAGGAACATTGTATCTTTTGGGTATGCTGGTAATGGGGTACAATGTATATAAAACCGTGCGTAAAAATAATGCAGTTGAGGATGAATTAGCAGAAGCTCCGGCTCTTGCCAAAATAGCGCGGTATCGATTAAAAGGGGAAAAATTCCACGGATGGTTGGAAAGAAAACCAATTCAATTAACGCTATTGGCTACGATTGCCATTCTTATTGGGGGTGTGATTCAAATTGTTCCCACTATTGTAGTGAAATCCAATATCCCAACGATTTCAAGTGTTAAACCGTACACTCCTCTGGAGTTGGAAGGCCGTGACTTATATATCCGTGAAGGTTGTGTGGGGTGTCACTCGCAAATGATTCGTCCCTTCCGCTCGGAAGTAGCTCGATATGGCGAATATTCTAAATCCGGTGAATATGTATACGATCACCCATTCCTTTGGGGTTCTAAACGTACTGGTCCAGATTTGATGCGCGTAGGAGGTAAATACAATGACAACTGGCATTTCAATCACTTATGGGATCCGCAAAGTACTTCATCAGGCTCTATTATGCCGGGATACAAATGGTTGTTTGATAACAAAATGGCCAACTATTCCGATATCGAAAAGAAAATGGGAGTAATGCAAACATTGGGTGTGCCTTACACTGATGATGATATCAAGAATGCCAAAACGGCTATCGCCAAACAATCAGAAACTATCGAAAACAATCTGAAAAACGATCCCGATTTCGTGAAGAGTTACAAGGAAAGTGAAAAGAATGCAAAAGCAAGAGGAGAGGAGTTTGTTGCAATGCGTGACCGCGAAATTGTCGCTTTAATTGCTTATCTGCAACGATTAGGAACTGATATCAAAATTAAAGAAACTCAAAAATAGAATGTCATGCTAAAGTTTGTAAAACATACCATGGAGAATATTTCCGGAATAGAAATTTATCCAATACTATCATTACTCATTTTTTTCTTCTTTTTTGTGGGATTGTATTGCTGGGTCTTTACGTACAATAAAGAAAAAATAACACAATTGGGTAACCTACCATTTGCTGAAGGTACAACCGATGAATCATTAAAATAATAGCTAGACCTATGAAAAAATTGTTTCCGATATATGTGAGAATCCCGGTTTTGTTTGCTTTGTTTTTCATGGCAATGGAGTTCTTTATCGATTCAGGCGATAAACCGGCTTTTATAAAGTACCCTTTACTCAACCTGGTATTGGTCATCTTTATAGTGCTTTTAGTGGCCATGGAATTGATACTCAAAGCAACGAATACGATTTTGGATACTTTGTTAACTGAAGAACAAAGAAAAGCCAAGGAAATTGAAGAAAATCTACCCTTCACAGAAACGCAATTCTACAAAGGTTTAGTACACAAATTAACGCGTACGCGCAAAGTGGAAGAAGAACATGACCTGATTTTACATCATAATTACGATGGAATTCAAGAATTGGATAATGTACTTCCTCCATGGTGGGTGGGTGTTTTTTATATAACCATTCTGTTTTCAGGAGTTTATCTGGCTCGATACCATTTTTTGGGACATGATAATCAAGCCGCTGAATTCGACAAGGAAATGGCGGAGGCAAAGATTCAAGTGGAAGAGTATCGTAAAACGGCTCCCGATTTGATGGATAAGGAAAAAGTAACCTTGCTGACAGATGCTTCTAGTATTAATGCAGGTAAGGCAATATTTCAAACCAATTGTGTGGCGTGTCACCGTGCCGATGGTGGTGGTGCTATTGGACCCAATCTAACGGATAAAGAATGGATTAACGGTGGTGGTATCAAAAATGTATTCAATACGATTATGGAAGGAGGACGTTCCGGTAAAGGGATGATCGCCTGGAAGGAACAAATTAAACCTACCGAAATTCAAAAAGTGGCCAGTTATGTATTGAGTCTACAAGGATCAAATCCTAAAGAGGCCAAAGCGCCGGAAGGGGAAGTATGGATAGATGATGTCGCTGCATCAGGAGGTAGCGCAGTTAAAGCCAAATAATTACAATGACAATGCAATCACCCAATGATGATTTTAGGGATTCAATAGCCACAATCGATAAAGAAGGAAAAAGGGCTTGGATTTATGCTAAAATTCCTAAAGGAAAGCTCTACGAAAGAAGAAAATGGTTGAGTTATTTCTTATTGGCGTTTCTATTCACGTCTCCATTCCTTACAATCAACGGCAATCAGTTCCTTTTATTCAATATTCTAGAACGGAAGTTTTCCATTTTCGGAAATCCGTTCTGGCCTCAGGATTTTCACTTGGTGGTAATTTCTATGGTGATTGGCGTTGTTGGTCTGGCTTTGTTTACAGTCGCATTCGGTCGCATCTTCTGTGGATGGTTCTGCCCGCAAACTATTTTTATGGAAATGGTTTTCCGCCGGATCGAATTCTGGATTGAAGGCGATCGAGGCGCGCAAATCAAATTGGATAAACAGGAATGGAATACTGAAAAAATCAGAAAGAAATCCTTAAAATATCTGTTGTTCTTTTTACTATCGTTCTTAATAGCCAATGTCTTTCTGGCGTACATCGTGGGTAGCGATCATGTTCTAGATATGGTACGTCAAGGGCCGTTTCATAACACCGGTACGCTAATCGCCTTAATCATTTTTACCGCTGTTTTCTACTTTGTTTATGCGTGGTTCCGGGAACAGGTGTGTATTATCGCTTGTCCTTACGGACGAATGCAGGGAGTGTTACTTGATACTAAATCCATCAATGTGGCGTACGATCATGTGCGTGGTGAAGGCGAAAAGGGTAGAGGGAAATTTAAAAAGGGAGAAGATCGATTGGCTTCTGGTAAAGGGGATTGTATCGATTGCCATCAATGTGTAAATGTTTGTCCCACAGGAATCGATATTCGCAATGGTGTCCAACTCGAGTGTATCAATTGTACCGCTTGTATCGATGAGTGTAACAGTATCATGAAAAGTGTGGACTTGCCCATTAATCTCATTCGGTATGCCAGCGAAGACGAAATTGTAAAGAAAGAAACGTTTGTGTTTACCAATCGTATGAAAGGATATGCGGCGGTATTGCTTATCCTGACCGGGATATTCTTCGGAATGTTGTTCCTCCGAAATGATGTGGAAGCAACGGTATTGCGTTTGCCAGGGCAATTGTACGAATACAAAGGGGATACTATCAGTAATGTGTTCACCTATAAAATCGTGAATAAAACGATGAATGATTTTGATCACATCCATTTTAAAATCGTAGACCCCAAAGGCGTAATTAAATTAGTAGGAAATCAACAGATTAAAGTCAAAAAAGACAATCTCACGCAAGGGACTTTGTTTATAGAAATGAATCCTGCTGTTCTCCAAGGAGATAAAACAGAAGTGACCATTGAAGTCTATAACGGTAACAGATTATTGGAAGTGACGACCACAAATTTCTTAGGACCAAGACACTTTAATTAAAAGAGTTGAGGTAATGATAATCATTTAATACAACAGGATATGAGAGCAAATTGGAGCACCGGAATCGTGATGGCATTCGCACTATTCATCACATTCATTCTATATTTTGTCCTGAAAGTTCAGGGCGATGCAAAGTACGACCACGAAATGGTCACTGAAGACTATTATAAAAAAGAAATCGGATTCCAAACGCAGTTGGACAAACAACAAAATGCAATGGATTTATCCGAAAGAGTAGCAGTTAAAAACACAACCGAAGGACTGGAAATTCATTTTCCAAAATCTTTCGATTGGAATAAAATACAAGGGAAAGTGTCTCTTTATCGGCCGTCAAACCAGCAATTAGATTTCGATATACCAATATCGTTATCTTCTTCCAATTTGCTCATACCTAAAACCAAGTTGGCTGGCGGCCGTTGGGACATTACCATCGATTGGAACTATAACGGTAAAGAATTTCTCAACAAAGAAACCGTTAATTTATAGTTGACGGTTGATACGAATGCGTAATAGGTTATAATTACTACCTAAAAGGCTATAATTACTACCTAAAAGGTTATAATTAATAGCTAAAAGGTTAAAATTAGAACCTAAAAGGTTAAAATTAGAACCTAAAAGGTTAAAATTAGAACCTAAAAGGTTAAAATTAAAGCCTAAAAGGTTAAAATTAAAGCCTAAAAGGTTAAAATTAAAGCCTAAAAGGTTAAAATTAGAACCTAAAAGGTTAAAATTAGAACCTAAAAGGTTAAAATTAAAGACTAAAAGGTTAAAATTAGAACCTAAAAGGTTAAAACTAGAGCCTAAAAGGTTGAAATTAGAACCTAAAAGGTTGAAATTAGAACCTAAAAGGTTGAACTCATAACCCATAACTCATAACTCATAACTCCTAACTCATAACTCATAACTCATAACTCCTAACTCATAACTCATAACTCCTAACTCCTAACTTCCAAATGATCACAGCCTTTATTTTAGGATTGATAAGCAGTTTGCATTGCATGGGCATGTGCGGCCCTATTGCCATTATGTTACCATTGGATAGAACGAATGAGGCTAAAAAAGTAACACAACTATTCACATATCATTCGGGTAGAATAGTGGCGTATTCTATTTTAGGATTTTTCTTTGGTTTGTTGGGAAGAGGTTTGTTTCTGGCAGGTTTTCAGCAAAAAATTTCAATTGTAGTGGGTGTTTTAATGATTATTGCGGTAGTTGTACCCGAAAAAGTTTTCGCTCGTTATAATTTTTCAAAGCCCGTTTTCGCAATTATTAGTCGGTTGAAATCAAAACTTGGCGCACAGTTCAAAAAGAAAACCTACCGTTCTTTGTTTACCATTGGATTGCTTAATGGTTTTTTACCCTGCGGACTCGTTTATGTTGCTCTTTTTGGTGCTATTGCCATGCAAGAAGTACATTGGAGTGTTGCATATATGGCATTGTACGGACTGGGGACGATTCCTATGATGAGTTTGGTTGTTTATGTTGCCAATGTGCTCACAGTACCGGTTCGGACAAGCATTCAGAAAATCATTCCCATTTTGATCATTGGTATCGGTATATTGTTTGTTTTACGAGGCATGGGATTGGATATCCCGATGGTTTCACCGGGTAATATAAGTTTGTTTGTGCAAAACACACCGCATTGTAAGTAGTTTATTTTCAATGCGTTAAAATGCGTATCTTTAATAGTTAAAAAAACGAAAGATATGAATCCGAACAAAGCATTATGGGAAAAAGGGGATTTCACTAAAATTGCTGCAACGATGCGTGAAAGCGGTGCTAAACTAGTGGATTCTTTAGGCATCACAAAAGACACCTATCTTCTTGATTTGGGTTGTGGTGATGGAACTACAGCCGTGCCGGCAGCGCAATTGGCGGCAAAAGTGCTAGGAGTCGATATTGCACAAAATTTAGTGGAAGCGGGAAATCAACGTGCCAAGGAAGAACAGCTAACGAACCTCACTTTTCAAGAAGGTGATGCCACCGACTTGCATGACTTGAGTGATCAGACTTTTGATATGGTCATTAGTATATTTGGGGCTATGTTTGCGCCAAAACCGTTTGATGTTGCCAAGGAAATGGTGCGTGTGACAAAACCGGGAGGAAAAATAGTTATGGGCAATTGGATTCCGGGTGATCCTACTTTCGTGGCGCAAATCCTCAAGATATCGTCTGCGTATACGCCACCACCGCCTGAGGGTTTTGTAAGTCCTATGCTATGGGGTGTCGAAGATAATGTGATCGAGCGCTTTAGCAGTGCCGGAATAGCTAAAGAAAATATAGCCTTTGCGAGAGCAACTTTTACTTTCAAAGCGCCTTTTTCACCTTCTGAATTTTTAACGCGCTTCAAACACTTTTACGGTCCAACGATGAATGCCTTTGATGCTGCTGAACAAAATGGTAAAGCAGCTGATTTACAAAAAGAATTGGAAGATTTATTTACCTCGCAAAACCAAGGAGGATCTAATGCTACTGATATCGCAGCTACTTTTTTGAGAGTAACGGTGCAGTGTTAATTGTAAAAAATGAAATAAAAACCGATGTTTGAAACGGAATATACTTTAATCCAGTTTCAGTTGCATCATTATATCGGTTTGCTCATCAGTCCCAAGTTTGAAAATGTGTTTGTCAAAAGCTACAAATCCGTTTTTCTCATAAAATCGGATAGCTCTTTGGTTTTCTTCCCAAACGCCAAGCCAAACATATTTCTTATTGTTGGCTCTTGCTATTTGAATGGCTTTATCAAAAAGAATTTGTCCTGCTTTTTTACCGTGAAATTCTTTTAAAACATAGATTCGTTCTATCTCCAGCGCGTCTTCACTTTTTATTTCTGTCTGCGATGATCCGCTATTTACTTTCAAATAACCAATCGCTTTTTCTTCAAGTTCTACAAAATAAAACTCGGAGTTTTCATCCTCAAGTTCTGCCATGATCTTTTCATTTGCAAAACTAGTTTCCAAATAGTTTTTCATGTCTTCTTCGCTGTTCTCAGAAGCGAAAGTTTCTTGAAAGGTACGTTTTCCTATTTCCTGTAAATCCTGTAAATCACCTACAGTTATTTTTCTAATTGTAATATCCATGTTTCATTTTTTTACAAAGTTCTGCATTTGCTTTCTGTAAAAATTTTACAAATGATAAAAAAGAATATTATTTGCTATTGTTGCGTATTCTACTCAAACTAACCTGAGTTATGCCCAAATATGAGGCAACATGACCCAATTGTACCCTTTGAATAATGCTGGGATTGTTTTTTAAAAGTTCGTCATAACGTTCTGTAGCCGTCCCAAATTGTCTCGAAATAAGTCGTTCCTCCGCTTTTAAGAGTTCATATTCGGCAAATTTCCTGCCCCAGTTGGCAATTTCGATATTCTCCTGAAATTGCTTTTTAAGGTTTTCGGTAGTAAGCTTATAAAGTACGCAATCTTCTAGAAGTTCGATGCTTTCGTAGCCTTTTTGATTGTCGATATAGCTTTTTAAGGAAGCTATAGTATCACCTTCTTTCCCAAAAGAAAAAGTAACTTCTGTACCATCAACCTCAAAAAATGTTCGAGCAATCCCTTTTTTAATGAAGAAGATGTTTTTTTCAATTTTATCAGCTCTAATAACGATAGTGTTTTTAGGAAAAGTAACTTCTTCCACATTTTCTATTAGCAATAGTTTAGCCGAAGAAGAAATAGGATGTATTTTATCTATGATTTGATCGAAATTCATTTTATTGATGCTATGTTGACCGATTTGCGCCGTTTCGTCGAACTGGAGATCGTATTCTACTGCGACCGAGACGAAGTTAATAAAATAGACGCACAATTCACTCAAAACCAGCAATGGTTTGAATTGGCGGTTGTGCGAAGTGCTAACTGATTTTTATGTTGAAAAGTCTCGAGCCAGAATTTCGTTTGCCTTTTTCATCAATCTCTGTAAAGTAGACTACAAAAAAACGATTCCCATTTTTAGATTTAAATTTGGAGAGTATAGCTTTCAAATCTATTGTCATAAATTTGTACTTATCTTTAGTAGTCAAAGTAAAAATCGGATCTTTTCCTTCAGCAACGACGGTCAGTTCGTAAGAGCATGTATGGCAAGGCATGTCGTCCCCATATTGGATTGCTAAATAGTCTCCACTCGAATAATCGGATGCTTTAATTTGGATTTCTTTTACCTCTGGGTTTGCTTTGAATTGTTTTATCAATTTATGATTGTAATACACATTCCAAGTTGTAATTGTGTCTGCTTTTGCAGAGTAAGATAAAAGTAAAAGCAATAAAGAAGTATAGATTTTCATTACACAGTTTTTAAGCATTGCGCATAACGATCCGGAGGATTTGTGAAGGCGGAGATTTTTATTCCCGAACCATTCCGTAAGGACTGAAGTCAAATATACAAAAAGCTCGTTCCATTAAACACCGAAACCCCAATTTCCTAAAACCGCCTTAAGTTGACATTTTCTAAATTTAGCTATTAATCAGAAAGAACAATAGAGAGGAGTAAGGTTGTCGATAACCGCAGGAACTTCAGATTCTGTTAACAGTGATAATCCCCTCTCTTTTCTACTCATATTTTGTACTGTTCTATGAGACTAAGATCTCGCTGTTAGTAGCGGTAATATTTTTAAATAATCCGCAAAATCCATTGACCAATACCAATAAGAAAAAAGGGAATAAAAAACAGAAATGTTTGATAAAAGAATTCTTCCCATGTCGACTCTATTGATTCTTTGGCTTGTGAATGTTTTGTGTAAAAGTAGATATGCCTATTGTGTTTTAATAAAATGATTTTATCAAAAACTTTATATAAAACTAAAAAGCATATTGGTCCCAATGATAAAAAATTAAAAATAGCAATAGTATCACCTATCAAGTAATCAATTAAAGAGAGTAAAGGTAATAATGTAGCAATTGTAAATACTACTTTGTAATTTCTGTCATTTCTTAGCACTTTGTGTAATTGAAAGACACTCATAGAGAATGTAAAAATAAAAGAAATTATACCAATTATTAAAGACATGATTTTTTTGTTCAGTTTTGGATTATTACTGCCAACGGTTTCGTGCTTTGCGTAGGTGGGCTTTTGAAACCGTAAACTGTCTGCCAGCACCAACGTTTATTAATTGCTCAAATGTTCCTGTTCTTACTGTCCGCCCACAAATGCAAAACATTTGTTAGCGGTTTGTTGTTTACTTTCTGGGTTCAATTACTTGTCGAAATATGAAATTGTCTTTTACTAAAGTGGTGTCTCTAATACTTCGATTTGTCTTTGCGTTGATTCGCTCCCTCACAATTAACTTACTTCCATCTTCATTTGTTTGCAAAACGGAAATGTCTTGAGGTTGAGTTGTCGTGTCTATGGGATATATTGCAGCGCATGAATTGATAAAAAAAATTAGAAACAGAATAACTCCTAGTGGAATTGTCACTATTTTGGTCGCCTTGAAGAAAATTGGAATCGATAATATGAAACCCGAAAAAGCAAAATAACCAAGAATTCTGTTGGCAATCGTCAAGTTACCTTTCACAAAGGTCAAGTTAGGAAAAAACTCTCCGACCAAAATTTCAACCAGCAGGATAAGTCCTAAGGTGATTGATATAATTAAAATGGCTTTACTGTTTTGTTTCATAGTGTCGTCCTGAAATGACCGCTAACGTCAGTCTGTGAAAAACTTCACAAACACCATCAAATATAACTAAAATACTTTCGTATAAACGCCTTTAAAAGAGCTTTACTGATAAGTTTTTTGGGGTTATTTTGAAAATAGGGTAGTTGTGAGACAGTTACCGTTGTTAGCTGACGTTTTTATTTTCCGTACCTCTGATAGTCCGAAAAGTATAATACGATTTTTTTGTTGTTTTTTATATATGGATAAAATAATTCATAATTTCCGTCGCTTGAGGTATATCTTTTTTCACTATTATTTTGGATAAAAACTGTTTCTAAATATTCTCTCTCTATTCTTGTTGTTTTTCTAATATAGTCTTGTTTTCTTGCAGGAATTGAGTCCTTTGGATTTTCAGAACTGTAACTGTTGATGCTTAAATAGACTGGTGAATTGTCAACTGTGTCTTTAACAATTATCGAAACTTCTGGAAAGTAAGTGTCTGTTTTTGTATAGAGTTCAAGAATGTTAGCACTTTCATTAATGTAATTTTCTGAAAATGAATACTCAAGTAGTTTATCACTCTTAACTTTATTGTACTCAATAATTGATTTTGCAGATTGAATTAATAATTTTTCCTTTTTTTGTTTAGTTATAAAGTCTCCAAAATATAATAAAGTTGCAATAATCGGGAAAAGCAATATTAGAATTAAGAATATTATTCTATTTGGTTTATTTTCAATTTCTGCAATGTCATTCTTTTGAGCAATTCTTGTTAAGTTAAACATTACGTTTATAATTAATGCTCCTACCATTAATGCTAATATCCCAAGAACACTTAGATAAAATGTTTCGGTCATATTTTTTTTGAAAACTTTAAGTCCAAAAACTTCTATTGTTACGAAAATAAAAACCCAATAAACTAATAATAAAATTGCTACAATTCCTATAATATTACTAATTCTAACTAATTGTTTTGGTGTCATATTTTTATATTTTTCATTATGTTTAACACGTGTCGTCCTGAAATGACCGCTAACGTCAGTCTGTGAAAAAACTTCACAAACCTTGTCAAATATAACTAAAATACTTGCCTATAAACGCCTTTAAAAGAGGTTTACTAGTAAGTTTTTTGGAGTTATTTTTAAAAAATGATAGTTGTGCGACAGTTACCGGTGTTTTGCGTAGCTGTTGTTATTCGCTCAATTGGTTTTCATTATCCATTTTCTCATGTAGAACTCTTATGACTTCTATTTCATTAGATTTTGTTTTCTTGAAAAAAATTAAGTGAGATTTTACTTTTGAACAACAGTAGTTTTTTCTAATGTTTCCAAAGTCACGAGCAATTTCGAAATTGATTACAATATATTCAATTTCGTCAAAAATTAAGTTATAATAGCGGTCAGCTTGTTCAACAGACCAATTTTCTGCTGTGTAAATCCAGATTTTGTTAATGTCATCAAGTGCTTTTTCGCTAATAATATATGCTGACATTATTTTCTGAAGTTTGCTTTAAGTTGTTCAAGATTTTTGTTGCGATCAAAATTTTTAATCTTAGCACTTTTTTCTCCTATTTTAAGTTCATTGATTAAGGATTTTTTCTTGTTTTCTTCTTGTTCAAAAACTCTTAAAGCTGTTCTAACAACTTCACTAACAGAATTGTATTTTCCTGAAGCAATTTGTTCGTTGATAAAATTTTCAAAATAATCGCCTAGTAATATTGAAGTATTTCGTGCCATGTTTTTAATTTTTATCAAATATACCAAGTATTGGTATTTTGACAATTTTTTTTAACGATTTTTTGGAGGAGCTGGCGAGTACTGCACAAGGTCAGTCTGTGAAAAAACTTCACAAACACCATCAAATATAATTGAAATACTTTCGTATAAATGCCTTTAAAAGAGGTTTACTAATAAGTTTTTTGGCGTTATTTTGAAAATAGGGTAGTTGCGTGACGGTTACCGCTGCTATAGCCATTCTTTTTTATCCATTTAAAATTGTTGTTGCTTTGTTATTGGCTAAAAATATCAGTAGTACTAGTATAACATAAAGAATGTACCCCAATAATTTAATTTGTTTATTCGAGGTTAGATATAAAAAAAACCAAGTTGCTAATGTAGCTAGCAAGCCAAACATACCAATAGGAAAAGCCAAAACTTTTTTAGTTTCTGGAGAATTTAACCAAACTGCATCAGTTCTAGTTGTCCAAGGTCCATATTCACGAAAATATATTGTGTAAATTATACCGATAATTGAATAACATATAAGTAAAAAAGAAAAAATAGTTAAAATCCTTTTTGCCTCAATTCCAACTTTATCGATCTTAAATTGGGAGGTTATGTAAATTAATATAATCGTTATAAATGCTGGGAAAAAGAAAACTGATAATAAGGAAAATATAATATTTTCTTCTTTGTATGTCAGTACTATATTTATGAAGTATGATGCAAATAGAGCCGTAATAATTGAAAAGAAGATATTTGAAATTTTCATATTGTTTACGCGTTTTGGCAGGATTGGATATTACATTCCATTGCTTGGCGAGGTTGCGAGCTTCGGAACCGATTATTTTATCGTTCGGCTTTCTGCCCCAGGTTTGTTAAAGATAAAAATTCATGCGAAATGTAAACGTGAATTTATCACAAAAATCTAACATGAGCGCAGCGACTGCCGAAGGAATCTTGCCAAACGCTTGTTATAGCACGTGTTATTTTGATTCCCACTCCCAATAGCTTGTCCAGCCAGTTTTGTTAATTGGAATGTTAGATATACCAAAATTTTTTCCGTAAATTCCAACATCGATTCCTTTGCCATCACAGCAGGAAATTAGTTTGATAAAAAACTGTTCTGCATTTTTTCGTCTTTTCAGTATCACTGCTTTTACTTTACAATCTTTATACTTTTCAATTTCTTCAGGAGTTACTCCAATTACAGTTGTGTAATATTTCCATGTGATGGTATCATTGATTTTATATGAATCAAATATTCTATTGATACTGTCTTGATATATTTTTCTATAAGGTTTTCCTTTTCGCCATTTTTCACTGTAAGGTTTAAATGTTTTTCTTAGTCCGAGTTTTTTATTATTTAACATTCTATGATAGAAAATTAGAATGATCGAAGACATATCATCTATGTGAAAAACTTTTTTTTTGTAAAAATATTTTGAAAGTTTAGGATTTCCGTTTCTCAACCAACTATTTCTTATCCACATACCGTAACCCATATGTAATTCTAAAGCTGCGGCATTTTCATTTTTATTCTTGAACTTCTCTTTTTCTTCATCTGTCCATTTGAACTCCATGTATTCGATTGCTTCTTTAATGTTTTTAGGAGGATATTTGGCAGAATATTTTTTTGGACTTTCCTGTGAGTGCAGAAGCCCATTTAGTAAAAAAAATAGGATTAATAATAGCTGTTTCATAATAGGTGCTATAACTCTCAAATATACGAAACCTTAGTAATTTAGAATCAATTCCTTTTTAGCGTGGATTTTTACTTAAACCGTAGCCGTTTTAAAAATAAAAAGGGAATACAAACAGATAAACAATAAACCTTCCCATACGGATATTTTTTTGTCTTGGGTAAGCAAATAAAACAAAAGACCACATGCTGCCATTACCGGTAATGAAAATTGTAACAAGTTATTGGTAACAACGATGGTACCAAAAAAGGATGCGATTGCAGGAATTACTAATGTGTTAAAAATTGACGAACCCAGCACATTTCCGATAGCCATTTCTGCTTTTCCATTTTTGATGGCACTAATGTTAACGGCAAGTTCCGGTAGGGTGGTACCGAGGGATAATAGCGTTAATGCTACAATAGATTTTGGGATTGATAAATCAAAGGCTATTTTTTCAAGGGAAATAATAGTATAATCAGCTCCGAAATAGATTCCTACTGCCGATACTAGCAATAGTAACAAAGAGACGATTGGGAATTTCTCAGTTTTTGCATTGCTATCTTCTTTACTTTTTGCTTCTCCTTTTATAAGATAGATACTGTATACAATAAAGATTAATAATCCAAAAAAGGATTCGGCCGCGTCCATTTTGCCGTCATAAGCGATCATGTAGAAAAATAAAAAACTTCCTATAAGGTAGTTTAAGTCAATATACATATAGCCGCTTTTCAACGAGATGTTTTTCTTGTTGATAACTACAGCAAGACCGGTTATAAGAAGAATGTTGGAGATATTTGCCCCAATGATATTCCCAGATAAAATCTCTGATGCTCCTTTATTTACCGAGAGGATACCTGAGATAAGTTCGGGTAATGAGGTTCCTATTCCGACTATAAAAACGCCAACCACAAAAGAAGGTAATTTTAAATATTTTCCGATAGCTTCTGCGGCATTAGTAAAATAATTTGAAGAAACTAAAAGTCCAATAAGAGCCAGGGAAAAAATGAAATAGTGCATTAGGGATTTTATTTAGATCACGAAATTAAACCAAATGAATCACCAAAAAAAATAGAGTGGTAAGAATAACCCTCTTTTTTTTACGTAACTATTTTTAAATTAATTGAAGGCATTAAATTCAGGCTTAATCGTAAAACAATTAAAGAGAGGCATAGTTCTTTATTTGAATTGTAGAAGGTTAAAAAATGATGCGGGAAATATGCTTCACTTGTGTTTAGTTGTCTGTGAATGAACAAATGAAGTATAGAGCTACATTAGCGCTTACTTCCCTAAGATTACTTTCGCAAAGGAATCACTATCACCATTGAATACATCAAAGTCATTGGTATAATTGTCCAATGAATAGTTTTGTGTTTTTTGCCAAATTGTCCAAGAGTTATTCTTCCAAACCGATGGAACAGTAGGAGATGTACCCGGGTTATAATCGGCTATCCATAGTTTGTAATTCGCAAAAGCGGGATCATTAAGTTCTGCATTCCCAATGTTGGTATCGGTATACAAAATGGGTTTTTTTCCTGTTTTTTGCTCCAAAATCGTTAAAAACTGCAATAAGTTTTTCTGTATTGTTGATTTGCTGCATCCTTGATCGATACTGTTTTCCTCAAAATCAACAATAGGAGGGAAATCGGTTGAGGATAAATCACCTATGGTTGTTAGATAGTAGTTGGCTTGTTGCGTCGGATCGTCGGCACAATGGTAAAAATGATAAGCGCCTCTGACAAATCCCTGTTGTTTAATCATCGACCAATTGCTTTTGAAATCAGGGTCGGTATACGTAACACCTTCGGTTGCTTTACAGATCACAAATTCCAATTGATTCCCTTTTTTGGTCAGATAATCAATTTCGTCTCCTTGAAAATGAGAAATGTCAATCCCTGTAATGGTTGAGTCTTTGACAATTTTTTTCTTTGGTGCCAAAGAGAATGACGCCAGAATTCCAAAGGATAGCAGTACTGCCAATAAGTAATGTTTGAGTTGCATAGTATGTTGTTTACGAAACTCAAAGATATAAAAAGAGCTTTTTTCTTACAATAATTAAATTTTTAAACCGTCATTGAAAATAATTGAGTATGCGGTATTTTTCGTTTCATTCGAAGGTCAAATGCCATACAAATGTTGCGTACGAAGGGTTTGCCTTTTTCGGTAACCATAATCTGGTTCGGAAGAAGCTGAACTAAGCCATCCAACTCCATTTCTCGTAACTCTTCCACTATTGCAGGTAGTTCCGCAAAGTACAAATCGGTAGTACTCCATTGTGTGTTGAAGCGACACATTAAATTCAATATGTGTTTTCGGATGATGAGGTCTTCGGAGGTTAGAATATGACCTTTACAAACCGGAAGTTGGTTTTTATCCAAAATGGTATAATAGGCTTCAATTTCTTTTTCGTTTTGTGCAAAACCGTACCAACTATCGCTAATTGATGAAGCACCTAAACCAATCATCACTTTTGTTTTTGAAGCAGTATATCCCATGAAATTACGGTGAAGATTTCCCTGTTGTGCTGCTTTATACATAGCGTCACTTTTAAGCGCAAAATGATCCATACCTATTTCGTGGTATCCTTTTTTGGTTAGTAGCGTTTTGCCAATTTCATACAGTTTACGTTTTTCATCATCTTTGGGAACATCATGGTCTTTAAATCCGCGTTGACCGTTACCTTTCATCCAAGGAACGTGCGCATAACTGTAAAATGCCAATCGGTCTGGAGAAAGTACTTTGGTTTTCTCAATGGTATCGATGATGTTTTCAATCGCTTGAAATGGTAATCCGAATACCAAATCGTGAGATATCGAAGTATAACCAATTTCTTTGGCCCAAAAAGTCACTTTAGCCACATTGTGGAAGGGTTGAATTCGATGAATGGCCAATTGTACCTTTTCGTTGTAATCCTGAACGCCAAAACTCACTCTTCTGAAACCTAAATTGTATAATGTTTGTAAATGTTCTCGTGTTGTATTGTTTGGATGTCCTTCAAAACTAAATTCGTAATCGGGAGCAATGTCAGCTTTGGCGAGAATACCTTTTATTAGCAATTCGAGATTCATTGCAGAGAAAAATGTAGGAGTGCCACCACCCAAATGGATTTCTTTGATAATCGGTTTCTCATCAAACAATTGACAATAAAGATTCCACTCTTTTAAAACAGCTTCTATGTAAGGATGTTCAACTTCGTGTCTTTTGGTAATGCGTTTATGACAACCACAAAAAGTACACAGACTTTCGCAAAAAGGCAAATGAATGTACAAACTGATACCTTCTGTTGAATTACTTTCTTTGAAAGCGGTAAGTAAACTTTGTTTCCATAAATCGGAGCTAAAACTGGTTTCTTCCCAGTAGGGTACAGTCGGGTAGCTAGTATAGCGTGGTCCAGGAACGTTGTATTTTTGTAGTAATGAAACTGACATATAATGGTTTTTTGAGTTTCAAAAGTAAGAGGTTGCTTTAAGTAACCAAATGATATTTATCATATAAAAAAAGAGAAGCTTTCACTTCTCTTTTGGTTTTATACACTTTTTTGTACGACTTCAAAAATGGCACCGTCTTCACATTTGAGTGTTTTTGACGGATACTTCATTAATAGTGCGTAATCGTGGGTTGCCATAATCACTGTTTTTCCATTTTGGTTTACTTTACGTAAAACCTCCATAACTTCAACACTGGTTTGCGGGTCAAGATTTCCAGTTGGTTCATCCGCAAGAATCAATTCCGGGTCGTTTAATAATGCTCGAGCAATTGCAACACGTTGTTGTTCTCCACCTGATAATTGATGTGGCATTTTATTGGCTTTACCACCCATGCCTACTTTTTCCAAAACTTCGTCAATTTTTGCTTGCATCGCACCTTCGTCTTCCCAACCTGTTGCTTTTAAAACGAAATGCATGTTGGCATTTACAGTTCTATCCGGTAATAATTTAAAATCCTGAAATACGATACCAATTTTTCTTCTCAAATACGGAATGTCATTATCGACCAATCCATTTAAATTATAGTCTACAATAGTTCCTTCTCCGTGATTTAAAGGTAAATCGGCATACAACGTTTTCATGAAACTACTTTTTCCAGAACCGGTTTTCCCGATGATGTAAAGAAATTCACCATGGTTGACGCTTAAGTTAACATCCGATAAAACAGCATTGAGTTCTTGATATATAGTAACGTTTTGTAACGATAGAATGGTTTGTGACATAAGTTTTGTGATTTATTTCGTAAAAGTAATAAGTTAACGTTCTAATGCAAAATAAATTTTTGGCATTGTGAATAAATTAAGATACTAAACGCTTTTTTTACCCGTTAAACCCAATAAGAATGTTCTATATTTGAATGCAAAATCCAACTTATGAAGAAATTATCAATCTCCGTAATTTTCATTTTCTTAATTGGCAATATGTCATTGTCGGCGCAACAATCTGAAATCTATACCAATACATCAGTGGAATACAACAGAGCGCTTACTTTGTTTAAGAACAAGCAGTACCAGTCGGCTCAGATACTATTTGATAAAATAAAGCAAGAAGGAAATACCGATATGGAAGCGGATTGTGCTTATTATAGTGCGAATTGTGCTTTGCAGATGAATCAGTCGAATGCAGATGAAAAGATTGAGGCTTTCATAAAAAACTATCCAACGAGTACGAAACAAAATCTGGCTCACATTGATGCCGCTACCTATTATTTCGAACAAGGCAATTATACGAAGTCTTTGGAAATGTTCGACCAAGTGGATGAAGGCAGTTTGACCAGTGATGAATTGGATCGATATAATTTCTATAAAGGCTATAGTTTCTTCAATTCAGGAAAGAAAAAAGAAGCGCGTCAGTATTTTAATAAAGTCGAAAATTCGGCTGAATACGGTTCACAAGCAAAATATTACATTGGTTATTTAGCCTATGAAGGCGATAATTATGAAGAGGCGAATCAGTATTTTGATGCGGTTTCGGGTGAAGAAAAATACAAAGAAAAATTGTCGTATTTTCAAGCTGATATGAGTTTTAAAGCTGGGAAGTTTGAAAAAGCAATTCAATTAGGCCAGGCCGCTATGGCAAAATCATCTCCTGCTGAAAAATCGGAACTAAACAAAATCATTGGCGAAAGTTATTTTAACTTGAAACAATACGATAAAGCAATTCCCTATTTGAAAGAATACAAAGGAAAAAAAGGGAAGTGGAACAATACGGATTATTACCAATTGGGATATGCTTACTACAAGCAAAATGATTTCGAAAATGCCATTGCGCAATTCAATAAAATTATCGGTGGTAATGACGGCGTTGCCCAAAATGCTTATTATCACTTGGGAGAAAGTTATTTAAAGACGGATAAGAAACAACAAGCCTTGAATGCGTTCAAAAATGCTTCGGAAATGACTTTCGATTTAAAAATTCAGGAAGATGCCTATCTGAATTACGCCCGTTTGAGCTATGATATCGGAAATTCTTACCAAAGTGTTCCGGAAGTATTGAACGGATTCATGACAAAGTATCCTAATAATCCAAATAAACCGGAAATCGAAAATTTATTGGTTAACTCTTACATTACTTCTAAAAATTATAAAGAAGCATTGGTTTTATTGGAGAAAAACAAAGCATTAGGTGCGAAAGGAGCTTACCAGAAAGTAGCTTTTTACAGAGGTTTGGAATTGTTTACCGATGGTGATTACAACGCAGCGTTGGCTATTTTCAAAAAATCAATCGCCGAACAGAAAGAAGCTAAATTCTCAGCTCGTGCTACATTCTGGAAAGCGGAAACTGAATATGTGTTGGATGATTTCCAAAATGCATTGCTGACTTTCAAGCAATTTGTGGCGTATCCAGAAGCTAAAGAAACTCCCGAATTTAAAACGGTGAATTATAATATTGCTTACTCGCATTTTAAATTAAAAGAATACGAACCAGCAGCGACCTATTTCGCGAAATACACTGAAACATCAAAAGAAGACAAAACCCGTTTAGTGGATGCATACCTTCGTTTGGCTGATTGCCGATTTGTAACATCCAAATACACTTCAGCTATTGAAGCCTATGATAAAGTCATTGCATTGAAAGGTGTTGATGTGGATTATGCAGCGTTTCAAAAAGCAATTTCATACGGTTTTGCTGGTAAAAATGATAAAAAAATAGCCGAGTTCAACAGTTTTATCAAAAACTATCCGGATTCCCAATATCGCGATGATGCCATGTTCGAATTGGCCAATACGTATACAACAATCAATGAAACGACTTCTGCCATTAAAACCTATGATCAGTTAATTTCCGAATACCGAAAAAGTAGTTATACGGCTAAAGCTATTTTACGTCAGGGATTGATTTACTATAATGGCGATAAAGACGATTTGGCATTGACTAAATTCAAAAAAGTAGCAGCCGAATTCCCAAAAACGGAAGAGGCGTTGGAAGCGGTTAAAACGGCTCGTTTGATATATGTTGATAGTGGAAGAGTGGAAGAATATGCCACTTGGGTAAAAACATTGGATTATGTGGAAGTATCCGATGCCGAATTGGATAACGACTCGTGGGAAGCTGCCGAAAAACAATATTCGATGGGGAATACGCAACAAGCAATTGAAAGTTTATCAAGCTACGTTAAAAATTTCCCGAACGGTTTACATTCGTTAAAAGCAAATTTCTATTTGGCGGAATCATTATACAAAACCGGCGCAACAGAAAGAGCGATTCCAAATTATGAAAATGTAATTGCAAAATCGCGAAATGAATTCACGGAACAATCGTTAAGTCGTTTATGTGAGATTTTTGTCAAAAAAGGCGATTATACGAAAGCCATTCCGGTATTGTTACGATTGGAAGCAGAAGCGGATTACCCACAGAATAAAACCTATGCTCAGGCCAATCTGATGAAAGGATATTATGATACAAAAGACTATGCTAAATCGGTTGTGTATGCTGATAAAGTATTGGCCAATCCTAAAACGGATAATAAAATTAAGAGTGATGCACAAATTATTATAGCAAGATCGGCTATTCAGGTTGGTGATGAAGCGAAAGCGAAAGAGGCTTACGCTAAATTGTTGAAAATAGCGAAAGGAGAATTAGCAGCCGAAGCTTTGTATTATGATGCCTATTTTAAACACAAAGAAGGAAAATTTGAGGTTTCCAATACTGTAGTTCAAAAACTGGCCAAAGAGTATTCAGGTTACAAATATTTTGGAGCTAAAGGATTGGTGGTTATGGCCAAAAATTTCTATGGCTTGAAAGATAGTTTCCAGGCCACCTACATTTTGGAAAGTGTAATTACCAACTTTACACAATTCGACGATGTTGTAACGGAAGCAAAAACCGAATTGGCCAAAATCAGAGCAGAAGAAGCGAAAACGAATTCTTCGGTAGGGAAATAATCAGTCTCATTCTCATTTATATAGATACAGTATGAACAGAATCAAAATATATACATCGTTAAGCTTAGTTTTAGGTGCAATCCAAGTTGGAAATGCACAAAAGAAAGACGAAAATATCGGAACGGAAGTAGTGAATGTTGTGAAACCCTATACACCAACTATTTCGGATGCTTATAAAATAAAAGAAGTTCCGGTTATTGAGGATCAGGAAACGACTAAAAAAGAAGAAGTGAAATACCAAATTTTTTCTTTTCCGGTGGCTTCAACCTTTGTTCCTGCCAAAGGAAAGGCTGCAGCTGTAGATAAGGCCAAACAAGAGAAGTTATTTCCTAATTATGTAACTTTCGGCTTCGGAAATTACAAAACGGCTTTGGGTGAATTGTTCATTTCCCATGAAATTGATAAGTTTCAATATGCAGGCGGAATGCTTCGCCATCGTTCTTCACAAGGTGGAATTGATGGGGTGAAATTAGACGACGCTTTTGGAGAAACAGCTTTTAATGCGATGTATGGTTACAATCGTAATGAAACTAGTTTTAAATTGGATTTAGGCTATAAAAACGAGGCGTACAATTGGTACGGCGCTCCTTTGGAAAATCCCAATTTTGATCCTGCTGATTTGGAAAATATTGACCCAAGTCATAAATACAATACGTTTACAGTTGGTTCAGAATTGGCAATTACGAAAAGTTTTTTTGATAAAGTAAATCTGAATTTTATTGGTTTTACAGATAATTATGGCTCGAAAGAGAATCGTTTTATTATCAAACCAGCCTTTAATTTCAATTTTGGAGATACTGCCGTTAAAACTAAATTCGGATTGGATTACCTGAATTCAAGTTTCGAAACGGTCTATAATTTGGCAACTCCAACACCAGGTGTGCCAACAACTATTGAAAAATCCAATTTGATATTTTCAGTGAATCCTAGCTTTACTATTTTAAAAGATGATTTGTCTATCGAATTGGGTGCCGAAGTAACGTATTTTTCAAGAATGAAAGATGTGTACAATGGTGTAGAAACTGATTTGAACAATGAATTTTTTATTTTTCCTAAAATCAAAGCTTCCTACAACGTAGTTAAAGATATTATGGTGCTTTTTGCAGGAGCTGAAGGAGGTTTAAAGCAAAACTCATATGAAAACTTTGTGAGTCAGAATAAATTTTTGTCGCCAACGCTTTTGTTGGAACCAACCAATAACCAATTCAATATCTATGCTGGTTTGCGTGGAAAATTAGCCAATACAATTGCGTATAATTTAAAAGTGGGATACGATTCTACCGAAAATATGCCGTTGTTTGTTTCTAATCCCTATTTATCTGATCCTTCCGAAAATTACAGTTACGGAAATTCATACAATGTCGTGTATGACAATGTGAAAACGATATCATTTGGTGGTGAATTAAAAGCCGATGTGAATAAAAATGTCACTTTGGGAATAAATGCTCAAGTAAACAGTTATAATACTAAAAACCAGGAAGAAGCTTGGAATATGCCAACAGTTAAAGCGGGTTTCACAACCGATTTCAATATTGGAAAAAAATGGTACGCAGGTTCTCAATTGTTCTATGTAGGCGAACGTTTTGATGCATTTACCAATTACCAATCGTTTCCAAATCCTGATTCGAAGCAAAAACTGGAAAGTTATTTCGATATCAATGCTCATGTTGGATATAAACATAACGAACGTTTGACAGTTTTCCTAAAAGGAAATAATTTGGCAAACCAAAACTACCAACGATGGTTGAATTACCCGGTACAAGGCGCTCAAGCTATTTTAGGTGCTAGCTACAAATTTGATTTTTAAAATCAGAATTTTAGACTTCGTGGAATTTTAGATACATTTGGATAACTTTGCAGTTCTCTGAATTCTAAAAATCCACGATGTCTTTAAAACAAGAAATTCACTTCAAGTACAATCAAATCATTCAAGATAAAATCGATGTCTTTCAAGACATGATTTCTGGTTTGGCCGAAGATGCACAAAATGACGCAAAAGGTTCTGCTGGCGATAAGCACGAAACGGCATTGTCAATGATGCATTTGGAACAAGAAAAACTTACCGCAAAACTTCGGGAAGCAATCGATCAAAAAGCAATTTTAGATAAAATTAACCCTACTTTGATTCATACTAAAGTGGCGGTAGGGAGTTTGGTTAAAACCAATAAATTGACTGTTTTTATTGCAACTGCATTGCCTAAGCTAATCATCGAAAACCAAACTATTTTTGGTGTATCTCCACAATCTCCTTTAGGAACTCTATTATTGGGTAATGAAATGAATCATTCCTTCCAATTGAATAACGTCGAATACCAAATACTTTCTATAGAATAATATGAAAAAAACACTTTCAATAGGCTTGTTTTTGTTATCACAAGTCATTTTTGCACAAAAAGCGAACGCCGACTTATTAATTACGAATGCTACGATTTATACCGTAAATTCAAAATTTGAAATTGCTGAAGCCATGGCTGTCAAGTCAGGAAAAATAATTGCTGTAGGTAAAAGCGATGAGTTGATAAAAAGGTACAAAGCGGCCAAAACAATCAATGCAGAGAGGCAATTCATTTATCCAGGTTTTTATGATGCTCACGCACATTTTTACAGTTTTGGAATGAACCTTCAAACTGTAAATCTTAAAGGAACTCAAAGTTTTCAGGAAGTTTTGGATAAAGTAACGGCTTTCCAAAAAGAAAAGAATGTCAATTTTATTCAAGGTCGGGGATGGGATCAGAATGATTGGAAAGTAAAAGAATTTCCAACCAAAAAAGAATTGGACCAATTATTTCCCGACACACCGGTGGCATTAACGCGAATTGATGGTCATGCAATGTTGGTTAATAGCAAAGCTTTACAACTGGCAGGAATTACGAAAGATACTAAAATTGAAGGTGGGCAAATCGAAATAAAGAATGGTGAATTAACCGGAATTTTGGTAGATAATCCAATGGAAATGATTAATGCTGTGATTCCAAAACCTAAAAGAGAAACACAGGTTCAAGCATTGAAAGAGGCACAAAAAATAATGTTCGATTACGGATTGACCACTATTAATGAAGCTGGATTGGAAAAAGAAATCATCGATTTGATCGATACCTTACAACAAAATAAAGAATTGGATATAAATATCTATGCGATGGTGAAAGCGACACCGGATAATGTGGATTTTTATACGCAATTGGGAGTGTACCAAACCGATAAATTAAATGTACGTTCATTTAAATTTATGGGTGACGGTGCGCTGGGTTCACGCGGAGCTTGCTTGCATAAGGAATACTCAGATAAGCCACATCATTTTGGTGCTTTATTGTCTTCGGTTGAAGATATCAAAAAAATGGCAAAACAAATTGCAGATTCTGATTATCAGATGAATTCGCACGCCATTGGTGATTCTACCAATACAGTTTTATTGTCTATTTACAAAGAGGTTTTAAAAGACAAACCCAATCGTCGATGGAAAATAGAACATGCACAAATCATGCAGGAAAAGGATTTTGATGCTTTCAGCCTGAATATTATTCCATCAGTACAACCAACCCATGCCACTTCAGATATGTATTGGGCTGAACAAAGGGTAGGTGCAGCACGTATTAAAAATTCCTATGCCTATAAAAAAATGTTAAGTAAAGCTGGTATTATTGCCTTGGGAACCGATTTTCCAATTGAAGAAGTGAATCCAATGTATACTTTTTATGCAGCCGTAGCGAGAAAAGATCTTAAGAATTTTCCAGAAGGAGGTTTTCAGCCTGAAAACGCATTAACACGTGAAGAAGCCTTGAAAGGAATGACGATTTGGGCAGCTTATTCTAATTTTGAAGAGAATGAAAAAGGAAGCATTGAAGTGGGTAAATGGGCCGATTTTATCATTTTTGATAATGATTTAATTACCGAAGACATCGATGCTATCCCTTTTGTGAAACCGGTGAATACTTTTATCAAAGGAATTCGCGTTAAATAATTAACTATACGGTTTTATTATGTTCAAAACGCTAAAATTAGGGTGCCTTTTTTTGATGAGTTTTACATCATTTTCACAGGATTCTGAATTTAAGATGTATGACAACGGATTGATTTATTCCGATTTCACTATCAAAAAACTAAAAAAGTGTGTCGATTCATTGGAACTCAAATACAAAAGTTGCCAACCGCAATCGTTTTATAGTGTAAAACAATCGGTGGTAAACTATGTTATACTAGAAAAGGTAAACGTTAATGAGGCTAAAAAAGATTTAGATTCGGGCATTTCATATGCTGATTTTATTAAAAAATACCCAAAAGCAGAAACGGTCAATGAACTTCCGGTTTGCGCATTTCTTGATGAAGGTTATAACAATCCAAAAAGAAAATATATCAATGTGGTTAGCCTTGAAATGGGGAAATTTGATAATTACTCTATTGATATGGAATTGGAAACATTTAATAAAGAGTTGAAGGGAAAATGGATTTATGAGTACAGTAAAAAAACGAGTTATTCTGAAGAATCTATCAGAGCCTTTTTCTTTATCGAAAATTTTAGTTCCAATAAAATTGCAGATAAATACGCTAAATTAATTCAATATTCGGAATGTCTTATTGATATCACTTCTGGTGTTTTCTATGAAAATTCTAAAAACTCGGGTATTCGTTATAGAGATACAATTCCCAATAAAATAACTAAGTTCAATGACTATTTAAGTAACCAACTTAAGATACCTTCCTTTGATGTTAAAAAAATGGAGATTTTATATGGTTATGATGAAAATAAGGGTGAGAAACGAAATAAGAAAGAACAGGCTGAAAGAGATAAGTTAAAAAAACAAATTAAAGCAGAATTTGAAGTAATTCGAGAAAAAATAATTGATTGGAAATCGAAACGACTTACTCGTATCGACTCATTGAAAAATGCCGATAAAAATTTCATGATTTTGCTCAAAGAAGGCTATGAAGATGGAGTTAAGAATGTTTCATCAGATGATAGTTTCGAAGAAATAGTTGGGATTTATATCTCGAAAGAGGCGGCTTTGGAGTTGAAAAGAAATAGAAGAGTGATAGGTGGATGCAGTATGGATGAAAGTCCAAGGATTCATGCAAAAAATATAGCTATTTTATCCGCAGAAACGGCTAAGTGGGAAGTGTTCTTAAAATCACATTTGAATATCATGAATGACAGATTTGACCGTGTTAGTGATGGAAGCTATGCCTATGGCGCTAGAAACACTTACATTAAAGAATTGGAAGTGTTGGACATTAATGTGCCTGATTTGATATTGGGAACCGTTTTTAGAATTGATAATCCTGCTGAAAATCATTATTTCGCTAGTATAGGAAGAATAGGGAGGGCGTTAAGTGAAAGTAAAGACAGGAAGTCCTTGGAAGCAAGAATGCTGGAATATATTGAAGACAAGGAATTGGATAGTTATAACAGAATAATGATGTACTATTTATTTCTGAACTATAACAGTTATCTCCAAGATGATACTGAGAAAAAAGTAAATTCTGATAGAATAGCTAAGGCGGTTGCAACTATGCCTGATTATATTTTGTCGAAACTGTCTTCTCAATAAATACAGTTAAAGTAATGAAAAACCGGTTAGTTATCTAGCCGGTTTTTTTGTTTAAATTACAATCTCAAACTTTTGAATGGAAATTCCAACCTTTTTAGTTATACTTTGGTTTGTTTATTTGATTTGTAGTTTCAATTTATAATTAAAAAATACTTTATGGTTTACAAATAAAACTTAATACCTCAATTTTGTTTCAGAAATAAAATAATCATAATAAAACAGAATAGAATATGTGTGGAATTGTATGTGCCTTCGATATAAAGCAAAAAACTGAATCATTGCGTCCTCAAGTACTAGAAATGGCTAAAATTATCCGTCATCGTGGACCGGATTGGAGTGGAATTTTTTCTAATGACAAAGCTATTTTAGCGCATGAACGCTTGGCTATTGTTGATCCGGCTTCAGGAAAACAACCTTTGTTTAGTCCGGATGGGACTTTGGTTTTGGCTGCTAATGGTGAAATATACAATCACCGTGAATTGCGCAAACAGTTTGAAGGGAAATATGATTTTAAAACGCAAAGTGACTGTGAAGTGATTTTGGCATTATACCAAGAAAAAGGTCCAACTTTTGTTGATGAAATGAATGGAATTTTTGGATTTGCTTTGTATGATGTTGAAAAGGATGAGTATTTCATTGCACGAGATCACATGGGAATTATTCCACTTTATATTGGTTGGGATAAACACGGAACATTTTATGTAGCTTCCGAATTAAAAGCTTTGGAAGGATATTGTTCAAAAATTGAATTGTTTCCACCTGGACATTATCTGCATAGCAAAGAGGGACAATTAGTAAAATGGTATGAGAGGGAGTGGACCGATTTTGAAGCGGTTAAAGAAAATGAAACCAGTATTCAGGTAATTCGTGAAGCGCTTGAAGCTGCGGTTCATCGTCAATTGATGAGTGATGTGCCGTATGGCGTTTTGCTTTCTGGAGGCTTGGATTCATCAATTACTTCAGCTATTGCTAAAAAGTATGCTAGTCGTCGTATCGAAACTGATGATAAATCCGAAGCTTGGTATCCGCAATTGCATTCGTTTGCCGTTGGGTTAGAAGGTTCGCCGGATTTGGCTGCAGCTCAAAAGGTGGCTGATCATTTAGGTACGATTCATCATGAAATTAAATTCACTATTCAAGAAGGATTGGATGCGATACGTGATGTGATTTATAACTTGGAAACCTATGATGTAACTACGGTTCGCGCTAGTACACCAATGTATTTGATGGCACGTGTTATCAAATCGATGGGAATCAAAATGGTACTCTCTGGTGAAGGTTCCGATGAGTTGTTCGGTGGTTATTTGTATTTCCACAAAGCACCCAATGCAAAAGAATTTCATGAAGAAACAGTGCGTAAATTGAGTAAACTCCATATGTATGATTGTTTAAGAGCAAACAAAAGTTTAGCCGCTTGGGGAATTGAAGGACGTGTACCTTTTTTAGACAAGGAGTTTATGGATGTCGCTATGCGCATCAATCCTCAGGATAAAATGATCAATGGGGAACGAATGGAAAAATGGGTTTTGCGTAAAGCATTTGAAGATATGTTACCGGCAAGTGTGGCTTGGCGTCAAAAAGAACAATTCAGTGACGGTGTGGGTTACAGCTGGATTGATACGTTGAAAGAAATGGTGAATAAAGAAATATCGGATGAACAATTAGCGAATGCAAAATTCAGATTCCCAATTCAAACACCAATGAATAAAGAAGAATATTATTATCGTACGATCTTTACTGAACACTATCCGAGCGATACGGCTGCATTATGTGTTCCGCAAGAAGCAAGTGTAGCTTGTAGTACAAAAATTGCTTTGGAATGGGATGAAGCATTTAAAAAACTAAATGATCCTTCAGGAAGAGCTGTTGCTAATGTTCATGAGGAAGCATACGAAAAAGAAACAATTGCATAATGGTTTGATATGTAAATAATGATTTCCAGATAAATTCACATTACGTTGAATAGGAAATCAAAACCTCAATAGTCCAAAAACTATTGAGGTTTTTTTTTGCAATTTATATTGTAGTTTTATCTGTATTTTTTTCTAACTTCAATTCCTTGAAGGAAAAATAATATAGAACTCAATCCAGTGACAAAAAGATAGAAAAGATGCCATTCAATATTAGAATCACTAATTGATAGTATATGTATTCTGAATATTGAAGTTAATAATAACAAGAATGAAAATACTAGGTATAAAGTGGATTTATTTTTTAATGAAGAATAAAGTTTATCTATATATTCGTCGTCTACATCATACTCATCTTTAATTTTTTTATAAATTTCTTCCTTGCTATAATCACTTTTTACATATTCTTTGATATGGGTTTTTATATTTTCGTCATGATTTGACTCATTTTGAAGAATTTCAAAACCTTCGTACGTAGCTGTTTTTTTATCCTCGGATTCATTTATGAAATCTTCTTCAAACTCCAGATTTCTTTTTTTTAATTCCGATTTAAGTATTTCTCTAGCCTCATCGGTTAGCTTGTGGTTTTCTTTCCATAGATTAATTAAGCCACTGTCGTTAATTTTGGAATATTTTTCTGAAATTGTTTTGTTTTCAATCATCTTAAGTGTTTATTTTGAAATAAGAAAAAATATCTTTAAATACATTTTTTACTTAATTACTGCATTATTTTTTTTAAAATCTATTATAGCAATTGCTTATAAACTATATTCGGTATAGCCTTTTAAATCTGTGAAGATGTCTAAAAGTTACAGATTATAAAACGTTAAGTCAAAATTCTAGATTCTTGTTAATTTTTAGGATAATTTTTGGTGCTATTTTTTATTGAATGAATTAAAACAAAAATAGCCATGTTTTTAAAGATATTCAAAATCTATACTTTACAATTTACAGTGTTTATTAGTAAAATGATTTCTTTAGATTGGGCTTTTTTTTTGTCAAACAACTGGAAATTTGTATGTACTTTTTTAAAATTAATGCAAATACCTTTTTTATTTTCATCTATTAAAATGGATTTAACGCACTTTTGTAAAATCACAATTTTAACATTTTTGAAATTTGATTGAAAATCTATTTTAAGATGCTTTTTAATCGATTTAAGGGATTATCTCTTTATTAACACATGTTAATAACTTCAATGTGTTTTGCGCTTTTTTATCGCAATAAAAAATAGTATTTCATTATATTTGCGTGTTTGACAAAATTCCGAGGTATCGGGACTAATTTCGAAAAAGATATTATGAGCGAAGAAGTAAAAAAGAATAACTATTCCGCAGACAGTATTCAGGCGCTAGAAGGAATGGAGCACGTACGTATGCGTCCTTCGATGTATATTGGAGATACGGGTGTTAGAGGTTTACATCATTTAGTGTACGAGGTGGTAGATAACTCTATCGATGAGGCTTTAGCCGGACATTGTGATACTATTTATGTAGCTATAAACGAAGACAATTCCATCACGGTTGAAGATAACGGTCGTGGTATTCCTGTTGATATTCATAAAAAAGAAGGCGTTTCCGCACTTGAGGTTGTAATGACTAAAATTGGTGCTGGAGGTAAATTCGACAAAGATTCTTATAAAGTATCCGGTGGTCTACACGGAGTGGGTGTATCATGTGTGAATGCGTTATCGGATCATTTACGTGCAACCGTTTTCAAAGATGGTAAAGTATACGAGCAAGAGTACGAAAGAGGAAAAGCGTTATATCCAGTTAAGCAAATCGGGACTACTGATAAAAGAGGAACAACGGTTACTTTTAAACCGGACGGAACTATTTTTCAGCAAACTTTAGAGTATTCTTACGATACCTTAGCAGCACGTATGCGTGAATTGTCTTTCCTTAATAAAGGAATTACAATTACATTGACAGACAAACGTGATGTGGATGATAAAGGTGTAGTTAGAGCAGAAACTTTTCATTCTAAAGAAGGTTTGAAAGAGTTTGTTAAGTTTTTGGATGGAAACCGTGTGCCTATTATTGGTCACGTAATCTCTATGGAAAATGACAAAGGGGAAATTCCTGTTGAAGTAGCTTTAATCTATAATGAAAGTTATTCCGAAAACATTTTCTCTTATGTAAATAATATTAATACTCACGAAGGAGGAACGCATTTGCAAGGTTTCCGTATGGGATTAACTCGTACGTTGAAAAAGTATGCTGATGCTTCGGGTTTATTGGATAAATTGAAATTTGAAATTTCAGGTGATGACTTCCGTGAAGGTTTGACTGCTATTATTTCGGTAAAAGTAGGTGAGCCACAGTTCGAAGGTCAAACTAAAACCAAATTAGGTAATAGAGAGGTAGTTTCTCCGGTTTCTCAAGCTGTGGCTGAGATGTTAGAAAATTACTTGGAAGAAAATCCAAACGATGCGAAAATTATCGTTCAAAAGGTAATTCTTGCGGCTCAAGCACGTCACGCGGCGAAAAAAGCTCGTGAAATGGTACAGCGTAAAACCGTTATGGGTGGCGGAGGATTGCCTGGTAAGTTATCCGATTGTTCGGAACAAGATCCGGAAAGATGTGAAATTTTCCTTGTCGAGGGAGACTCGGCAGGTGGAACGGCTAAGCAAGGTCGTGACCGTGCATTCCAAGCTATTTTGCCATTACGTGGTAAGATTTTGAATGTGGAAAAAGCAATGCATCATAAAGTTTTCGAAAACGAAGAAATTCGAAATATTTTTACGGCTTTAGGTGTGACTATAGGAACTGCAGATGATAGTAAAGCTCTAAATCTTGAAAAGTTACGTTATCATAAAGTAGTAATCATGTGTGATGCTGATATCGACGGTAGTCATATTTCTACTTTGATTTTAACTTTCTTCTTCCGTTTCATGAAAGAGTTAATAGAAGAAGGTCACGTGTATATCGCAACGCCTCCTTTGTATTTAGTGAAAAAAGGAAATAAAAAGGAATACTGCTGGAATGAAACGCAACGTGATCAGGCCAATGAAAGAATGGGTGGTGGTGCCAACATTCAACGTTATAAAGGTCTTGGAGAGATGAATGCGGAGCAATTATGGGAAACAACCTTGAATCCTGAATACAGAACTTTACGTCAAGTAAATATTGATAGTTTGACAGAAGCTGATCGAGTATTCTCGATGTTGATGGGTGATGAAGTACCACCTCGTAGAGAATTCATCGAGAAAAATGCTGTGTATGCTAATATTGACGCGTAATTGCTTCGATCAATTGAGTAAAGTTTTATGAAACAAAATTTTTTAGTAGCATGTTGTCTTTTAGTATTTTCATTAAGTTTGAAAGCTCAGAGTAATGATTGTAAATTGGCGCATGTCGGTACTTTTAAAATAGATTCTGGAGAATATGGGGTAACCACAATTGAAAGAACTAAAAATAAACAGATTGAAACAAATGATAAGTTGGGTTTTAAAGCTGAATATGATGTGGTTTGGACCGATGATTGTCATTATGAATTGAAAACGAAAAGAGTATTGCAAGGCGACTTGGGATATGAAGGAAATCCAACAGATGTTGTTAAGGTTGAAATTTTAAAAGTTGAGAATGCCATGGTTCATGTAAGGCTTAGCTCTAATTTTTCTGATTTTGTTACTGATGCTGTTATCGAAAAAATAAATTAATCACTGTTGAAGTTATTTTGATTGAATTTTAAACCAATAATAAAAACAACCAAAAAATTATACAAAAAATGAAAGTTACTATAGTTGGAGCTGGAAATGTTGGTGCTACTTGTGCTGATGTTATGGCTTATAGAGGAATTGCAAGCGAAATTGTTTTGCTGGATATCAGAGAAGGTTTTGCAGAAGGTAAAGCTTTGGATATTACGCAGTGTGCAACGAATACAGGTTTTAATACAAAAGTGACTGGTGTTACGAATGATTATTCTAAAACTGCAGGGAGTAATGTTGTGGTTATTACTTCTGGTATTCCTAGAAAACCAGGTATGACACGTGAAGAATTAATCGGTATTAACGCCGGAATTGTAAAATCGGTTGCTGAAAATTTATTGCAGCATTCTCCAGATGCAATTTTTGTAATTGTATCAAATCCTATGGATACTATGACGTATTTGGCTTACAAATCACTAGGATTGCCTAAAAATAGAATTATTGGAATGGGTGGTGCTTTAGATAGTTCTCGTTTCAGAACGTATCTGTCTTTAGCATTGGATAAACCAGCAAATGATATCTCTGCTATGGTTATCGGTGGTCACGGTGATACTACCATGATTCCGTTGACTCGTTTGGCGTCGTATAATGGTATTCCTGTTTCTCAATTTTTATCACAAGAGCAATTGGATAAAGTGGCTGCAGATACTATGGTTGGTGGAGCAACTTTAACAGGATTATTAGGAACTTCGGCATGGTATGCTCCTGGAGCTTCTGTGGCTTATCTTGTGGATTCAATTTTGAACGACCAAAAGAAAATGATTGCTTGTTCTGTTTTTGTGGAAGGTGAATACGGTCAAAATGATATCTGTATCGGTGTACCGTGTATTATTGGTAAAAACGGAATTGAAGAAATTATCGATATTCAATTAAATGATGCTGAAAAAGCGTTATTTGCGAAGAGTGCGGATGCAGTTCGAAGCATGAATGATGCCTTAGCAACAGTTTTAGGATAATCTTTTGAAAATAAATGCGAAAAGACTGCTTTTTTGCAGTCTTTTTTTTGATATTAATCGATAAATAAATTGGTTAATCACTTTCAGAATTATATATTTGCACGTTTTCCGAAAATGGGGCATTGTCGTTGCGCCTTATTTCGATGAACTAACCAAAAACCAAATAAAAGAATTAATTAATTTTTACAAAGAATGCAGAATAGAGGACTTATTAAATTTTTTGCAATTTTATTTGCTATCGTAAGTATTTATCAGCTTACTTTCACTTTTGTAGCCAATAAGGTTAAAAGTGATGCAAAAGCATTTGCAAATGGAAATCAGGAAAAAGAAATTGACTATCTTGATTCAATCGGGAAACAAAAAGTTTTCAACTTAGGGTTTACTGATTTCACTTACAATGAAGTGGCCGACAAACAAATCAATAAAGGTCTTGACTTAGAAGGAGGGATCAATGTTACTCTTCAAATTTCTGTTAAAGATGTATTGAAAGGTTTGGCTAATAATTCAGTTAACCCAGTTTTCAATAAAGCTTTAGCGGATGCTAAGAGAAACCAAAGAGGTAACCAATCGTATTTGGATGCTTTCTTTGATGCTTTTGACGCGGCTTCGGCGGGAACTAACACAAAATTGTCTTCTCCAGATGTTTTTGGTAACAAAAATTTAGCAGATGAAATCAATTTCAATGTGTCTGACAGCAAAGTGAAAGCGGTTATCAGCAAAAAAGTGGATGAGTCTGTTGAAAGTGCTTTTGGTGTATTACGCAAGCGTATTGATAAATTTGGTGTAACACAACCAAATATCGTAAAATTAGGAAACACAGGTCGTATCTTGGTGGAATTACCAGGAGCAAAAGATGTGGATCGTGCTAAAAAATTATTATCTTCTACAGCTCAGTTAGAGTTCTGGGAAACGTATAAAGTAGAAGAAGTAGGTAACTACTTAATGACGGTTAATGAAGCTTTGAAGAAAACGGAAAAAGCGCCAGTTGCTACTACTGAAAAAGCAAAAGATGATGTTGAGGCTTTATTAGTTAACAAAGCAGCAAAAGATTCAGCTAGTGCTGCAAAAGGAAATGATCCATTATTTAATAAATTAATCCCTTCTCCAAACTCAGGACCAATTTTGGGTATGGTTGCGATTAAAGATACTGTTGCAGTTAATGCCTATTTGAAAAGACAAGATATCAAAGCATTATTGCCTTCAAATTTAGCTGATGTTAAATTCGTATATGGTAAAGCGAAAGATGATGACGCAGTTGCTGTTGAAATGTATGCTTTAAAAGGAAATAGAACAAATACTCCTCCGATGAGTGGAAGTGTTTTAGTGGATGCTAAAGAATCATTCGACCAAATGGGTAAACCATCGGTTTCTATGCAAATGGATGGTGCTGGAGCTAGAATCTGGGAAGAATTAACAGGTAGAGCTTATACACAACAAAGTAATATTGCTATTGTTTTAGATAATGTGGTGTATTCTGCACCTGGTGTTTCTAATGGAGCAATTGCTGGTGGTCGTTCTGAAATTTCTGGAACGTTTACAGTGGAAGAAGCAAAGGATTTAGCGAATGTATTGCGTGCTGGTAAATTACCTGCTGCTGCAGAAATCGTTCAATCAGAGGTAGTAGGTCCGTCATTAGGACAAAAAGCAATTGATAATGGTACAACTTCAGCTTTGGTTGGATTGTTATTGGTATCATTATGGATGATTGTTTATTATGGAAGAGCTGGTTGGTATGCTAACTTGGCACTTCTTGTGAACTTATTGTTCTTGTTCGGAATCTTAGCAAGTTTGAATGCTGTATTAACGTTGCCAGGTATTGCAGGTATCGTATTAACATTAGGTACTGCTGTAGATGCGAATATTATTATCTATGAAAGAGCGAAAGAAGAATTGCGTCACGGTTTAAGTTTAGCTGAAGCAGTGAAAAAATCGTTCTCTTGGACAGGTGCTATGCGTTCAATTATTGATGCAAACGTTACTCACGTATTGACAGGAGCTATTTTATATATGTTCGGAACAGGACCAATCAAAGGTTTCGCTACGACTTTATTGATCGGTATTGCTACTTCATTATTTACTTCAATTTTCATCACAAGAATGTTATTGGATAGAGCAGTTTCTAATGGAGTGAATTTAGCGTTCGCGAACAGTTGGTCGAAAAACTGGTTTACAGGATACAATTTTGATTTCTTAAAAATCAAAAAATTCTCTTATGGTTTCTCATTGACTGTAACTGTTGTGAGTTTAATTTCGATCTTCTTCGTAAACGGATTAGATGAAGGTGTTGATTTTGTTGGAGGTAGAACTTTCCAAGTTAAATTTGAACAACCGGTTGAACCGTCTGTGGTTTCAGAAGAATTATCTGCTATTTATGGTGTGCCAACTGAGGCTAAAGTATTTGGTAACTCAGATCAGTTAAGAATTACTACTAAATATAAAATTGAGGCTGAAGGTGTTGCTGTAGATGAAGAAGTAAACAAAATGTTATACAAAGGTTTGTCTAAGCATTTCCCAGGAATGTCTTATGAGAAATTCATTACTTTATACGAAGGTAAAACTGTAGGATTATTATCGGGATCAAAAGTTGGTGCTGCTATCTCTAATGATATCAAAACAAACTCGTTCTGGGCAGTTATTGGTGCGATGTTAGTTGTTGCGCTTTATTTAGTGGTGTCTTTCCGTAAGTTAGGATACTCTTTAGGAGCTTTGGCTGCTGTTGCTCACGACGTTATTTTTGTATTAGGTTTATACTCTTTATTGTACAAAATCATGCCTTTCCATATGGAAATGGATCAGCATTTCATTGCTGCTATTTTGACGGTAATTGGTTACTCTATGAACGATACTGTAATTGTATTCGATAGAATTCGTGAATTTATCGCTGGTAAAACAAAAGGTGATTTCAATCATATCGTAAACGATTCAATTAATACTACTTTGTCAAGAACAATCAATACATCATTAACAATGATTTTAGTATTGGCAATCATGTTTATTTTCGGTGGTGAATCTATCAGAGGATTTATCTTCGCAATGTTAGTAGGTATTATTGTAGGTACATACTCGTCATTATTCATTGCTACTCCGGTATTAGTGGATACTTTATCTAAAAAAGATAAAGAAGAAATTGAAAATAGACACGCTGAATTGAATAAATAATCAGAAGTTTTTAAATATATTTAAAGTCCCGAGTGATCGGGACTTTTTTTATGATTTTTTTTTATGCAGCAACACTTTATTACTTGGGATGATTTTGAAAAGGTAGAAATGCGGGTTGGGACTATTATAGAAGTGAACGATTTTCCTGAAGCTCGTAAACCAGCCTATCAGCTTACGATTGATTTTGGTTCCGAATTGGGTATTCTGAAATCTTCGGCACAAATTACCAAACGTTATGCTAAAGTTGATT
Source organism: Flavobacterium sp. GCM10023249 (assembly GCF_042653365.1). NCBI lineage: Bacteria > Pseudomonadati > Bacteroidota > Flavobacteriia > Flavobacteriales > Flavobacteriaceae > Flavobacterium > Flavobacterium sp. GCM10023249. Next base: position 82,166 of record NZ_JBHSHZ010000008.1, on the reverse strand, counting down.
TAGAAGGAAAGCAGATTATAGCTGTAGTCAATTTTCCAATAAAGCAAATTGGGCCTTTTAGAAGCGAATGTTTAGTTTTGGGTTCGGTAGCTCCAGAAAATGATATTGTGTTGCTTACAAGCGATATTAAAGTAGAGAATGGCCTTAGAATTGGCTAAACAAAAAGCCCGAAATGTAAATTTGGGCTTTTTGTTTTTTAAGAAGTAATGATTTATTAAATATCGTCGAAATCGATATCAGTAAAGTTATTTCTTGGTTCGTCTTGATCTCTTTCGGATAAGTATTCTTTTTTGAAATCCTTTTGATGTCTTTCTGAAATTACTTCTTCACCTTTTTGGCTTAAAACAAAATCAGTCATTTCATCTAAGATGTCTCTAAAAGCGGCAAAATCTTCTTTGTACAAATAAATTTTGTGCTTTTTGAAATGAAAAGATCCGTCTTCTTCCGTGAATTTTTTACTTTCTGTTATTGTGATATAATAATCATCGGCTTTTGTTGAACGTACATCAAAAAAATATGTTCTTCTACCAGCTCTTAGTACTTTAGAAAAAATTTCTTCTTTTTCTAACATGTCATTTTCGTTCCTATTCATTCTATCAATAATAATTGGGTTGTTTATTTTTCCAAATTTGAAAAAAAAAATAGTACAAAACAACAATTTATTGCAATTCTTTTTCAGCAATTTGTTTCAAATATAACTCTTTGTAGTAACCTTCTTGGTTTACTAATTGATTATGAGTGCCTTGTTGGATGATTTTTCCATCTTCTAATATGATTATTTTATCAGCATTTTTTGCAGATGAAACTCTATGACTGACAATAATTGTGGTTTTTCCTTTGCAAACTACTTCTAAATTGTTTAAGATTTCTTCTTCTGTCTCGGTGTCAACAGCTGATAGACAATCATCTAGTAATAATATTTCAGGTTTTTTTATCAAAGCGCGTGCAATAGATACACGTTGTTTCTGACCTCCAGATAATGTGATTCCTCTTTCGCCTAAAATGGTATCGTATCCATCTTTAAATGCAATGATGTTTTCATGAACTGCAGCATATTTTGCAGCTTGTAGTACTTCGTCGTCACTGGCATCATCTTTGCCAAACATGATGTTGTTTTTTATGGTTTCCGAGAATAAAAATGCATCCTGAGGAACGGTTCCGGTACTATTGCGTAAGGCTTTTAAGTTCACTTTTCTTAAGTCTATGCCGTCCAATTCAATTTGTCCTTCGGTAGGATCGTACAATCGTCCAATTAAAGAGAGTAGGGTAGATTTTCCAGAGCCTGTTCTTCCGATAACCGCAAGTGTTTCTCCTTTTTTTACTTCAAAACTAACATTGTCTAACGCTTTTATATTGGTATCTTCATAAGTAAGAGAAACATTTTTAAAAGTGAGGTGTCCGGAAATAGACATCGGTGCCTGGTTTTCGTTCGTAATTTCGGGTTGAATACTTAAAAATTCATTCAGTCTTTTTTGAGATGCTTCGGCTTCTTGTACTAGGGAAGAAACCCAGCCTATGGATGTTACAGGCCAAACCAGCATATTGATGTAAATGATAAATTCTGCAATAACAGCAATTTTGTCAATACTTCCGTTACTGTACATAAAACCGCCCATTGCAATCACTAATAAATTGCTTATTCCTATCAGTAATAACATCAATGGACCGAAAAAGGCTTGAACTTTGGCTAATTCTAGACTTTTTTGATTGCTTTCGTTGGAAAGTTTTTCAAATTCCGATTGCTTGAAATTTTCAATACTGTATGATTTTACCACTCTGATTCCTGAGAAGAATTCTTGTGTGAAACTGGAAAGAGTGGAAAGATTTTTTTGGAAGGTTAAGCTTCGTTTGTTGATTTCAGTACTGAGTTTGAAAATGAAATACGCTAGAATAGGTAAGGGAAGTAAGGTTAGTAGGGTGAGTTTTGGGGATACTTTTACCATATAAAGAATTACTACGGTAAAACGGATAATGGTATTAATAGTGTACATTACTGCCGGACCAACATACATTCTAACTCTACCTACATCTTCACTAATGCGATTCATTAAATCGCCAGTACGGTTTTTTTTGTAAAAATTCTGGGTTAAAACTTCATACTGTTTGAAAACTACATTTTTTAGGTCAAATTCGATATGTCGAGACATTACGATTAGGGTTTGACGCATGATAAAAGTTAAAATTCCCGATGCAATTACAGCTAAAGCCATCCAAATGATGTTTTCAATCAGTAAGTCTTTGACTGCTTGTGTGTTGCTTTTGTCGTTTTTCACAAAGTCTTCGAGAGAAGCAATAGAATCACTGATTAATTTCGGAGAAACAAGTGAGAAAATTTGTGCAACTATGGTTGCAATGATGCCTCCAAAAAAGTGATATTTGTATTTTAGAAAATAGGGGTTTAAATATCGAAGTTCTTTCATTTATTTTATAAAACGCTAATTATGTTGTGAAATATTTAATATTTTTATTAAAATAAGCTTCAAATTTATTGATAATAAAATTACATATTTTGCAATTGAGTATTAAAAATTGTGTTAAAATTGCAAAATCTTGAATTAAAAGCGTACTTTTGCACCGACTTTTTTAAAAGGTCAAAACTATAAAAACATTCATTATGATTACTGAATCTTTAAAAGCTAGTGAACTTCATAAAGTTGACCCAGTATTTGGTCAAGTTTCTTTTGATAATCACGAACAAATTGTTTTTTGTAACGACAAAGATACTGGTTTAAAAGCAATAATTGGTATCCACAACACAGTTTTAGGACCAGCTTTGGGCGGAACTAGAATGTGGAAATATACAAACGAATGGGAAGCCTTAAACGACGTATTGCGTTTGTCTCGTGGTATGACGTATAAGTCGGCAATTTCTGGATTAAATCTTGGTGGCGGTAAAGCTGTTATCATCGGAGATTCTAAAGTAGATAAAACTCCTGAAATGATCGCAAAATTCGGTCAGTATGTAAATTCATTAAGTGGTAGATATATTACTGCAGAAGATGTAGGAACTACTACTGCGGATATGGATTTAATTCGTAAATATACAGAACATGTAACAGGAATTTCTGAATCTATCGGAGGTTCTGGAAATCCTTCACCGGTAACAGCTTATGGTGTTTACATGGGAATGAAGGCGGCTGCTAAATATAAATTTGGTACCGATAATTTAGATGGTAAAAAAGTTTTAGTACAAGGTATCGGTCACGTAGGGGAAACTTTAGTTGATTATTTGACTGCTGAAGGTGCTAAAGTGGTTATTTCAGATATTAATGAAGATCGTTTGAAAGAAATTGGTAACAAATACGGTGCTAAAATCTTTACTGGTGACGATTTGTATGGTGCAGATGTTGATATCTACGCTCCATGTGCATTAGGTGCAACAATCAATGACGAAACTATCGGAAAATTGAAAGCACAAGTGATTGCTGGTGCTGCGAACAATCAGTTGGCTAACGAAATTAAACATGGTCAAATGTTGAAAGATAGAGGTATTTTATATGCTCCAGATTTCTTAATCAATGCCGGTGGTATTATTAATGTGTATGCTGAAATCGTAAAATATGATAAAGCAGAAGCGATGCGTAAAACTGAAAATATTTACAATACTACATTGGAAATTTTTGATTATGCAGATGCTAACAATATCACAACTCACGAAGCGGCTTTCAAAATTGCTCAAAATCGTATCGATTTGAGAAAAAAAGAATTAGCTAAATAATTGTAAGATAATCAGATGGTTATGTTTTTAGACTTATTTCAAAAGAGTCTAAATTTCTAACTATTCTAGAAAAATATAAATAAAATTGTATTTTTGTGAAGCGAAAGAGATTCTTTCGCTTCATTAATTTTTAAAAGTTCTTATCCAGTGTTAAACAGAAGACATATTCGAGTAAAAGTGATGCAAACTCTCTATTCTATGCATCAAAACAGTTCAGATAGTATTGAAAAAGAAGAAAAATTCTTGTTTCAAAGTATCGAAAATGTACAAGATCTGTACTTGATCATGATTTCTACCTTGGTTGAAATAAAAGCAAAAGAAGAAGCTTTTATTGAGATTTCCCGTAAAAAACACTTGGCTACTAAAGAAGAGAAAAATCCCAATTTAAAATTCGTCAACAATAAAGTATTGCATATTCTATCTGAGAATAACTCGCTTTCTATTGCCTTGGAAACACGTAAAATTAATAATTGGAAGATTAATGACGAATACATTCAAATTCTGATTAACGATATTAAAGAAAGTGATTTGTACAAACAATATATGAGCAAATCTACTTCTACTTTTGAAGAAGATAAAGAGTTTGTTGTTGCTGTTTTTACTGATTTGATCGCACCCAATGTGAAATTGTACGAATATCTGGAAGATCATAAGCTGACTTGGATTGATGATATTCCACTAGTGAATACATTGATTCTAAAACAACTGAAAACAATTACCAATTCAGAAGATGGTGGTTTTAAAGTTCCTAAATTATACAACGATGTTGATGATAAAGACTTTGTATCGCAATTGTTCAGAAGAACTATTCTGAATGAGAAAGCATTAGCTCAGGAATATGCAGATAAAACACCAAATTGGGAAGCAGAACGTATTGCAGAAATCGATAATATTATCTTAAGAATGGCAATATGTGAGTTTTTAAAATTCCCATCTATTCCCGTAAAAGTTACAATTAACGAATATTTAGAATTGGCAAAGGAATATTCTACTCCAAAAAGTTCTATATTTATCAACGGAATTTTAGATAATTTAGTTAAAGATTTTACCGCAGCTGATAAACTGAAAAAAGTAGGCCGCGGATTAATGTAAAATATTTTTTATGATTAAAAACGTAACAACTGTAGTAGTTTTAGCTTCTTTGTTTGTGGCTACGTCATGTAAAGACAAATCAGAATTAGCTGTTATTAAAACCGATGATCGTAATATGGTGGTACCTCAGGAAATGATTCCTGCGAGTCAAATGTCAGAGGAGCACAAAAAAATGAATATTGCGGATTACCCAATCGCTGAGCTTCAAGATAAAGGGGAATTCGATTTCGGAACTATTAATGAAGGAGATAAAGTAGAACATACTTTCGTAATAAAAAATACAGGAAAAACCGATTTGCTGATTGTAAACGCTCAACCTAGCTGCGGTTGTACCGTTCCTGAATGGACAAAAGAACCTATTCAGCCAGGAAAGACGGGTGAGGTTAAAATTGTTTTCAATTCAGCAGGAAAACCTGGACAACAAAGTAAACATATTAATTTAACAACAAATACTGCAACTGGTCATGAAGTAATTCACTTCAAGGCGAATGTAACTCCAAAAGCAAAATAATTATGCAAAGTTTTTTACCATTATTATTGATGTTTGTTGTAATGATCATCTTCATGATTATTCCACAACAACGAAAAATTAAAAAAGAAAAAGAGTTCCAAAATGGACTTAAAATAGGCGACAGGATTATTACCATTGGTGGTATTCATGCTAAAATTGTAGAAGTAGCAGAAACTACATTAGTAGTTGAAACGATGTCAGGAAAGCTTAAAATCGAGCGTTCTGCGGTTTCTGTAGAAAAAAGTATCGCATTAACTGCTAAATAATACTATTCTTAATAATATAAAAAAATCCCAAACAACGTTTGGGATTTTTTATGTCCAAAAATGGAACTTATTTTCTGTATTTGTCATTCAGTCCTATGCCTTCTAAAATCAAAGGAGTAATCTTTTCTAAACGGGTTTCTTTCGTCTTTTCCTGTTTAGCGGTATCGATATACTCTGCAAATTCTTTTTTCTTAGTTAGACTGAATGCTTCAAATGCTTTTTTTATTTCTTTATTGGAATCTAAAAACGATTCAAAGTAAGCCGAAAGTGCCAATGGCGATTTTTTAGCTTTGTGTTTGACACCTTTTTCTTCCAACTGAATGGCTTCATTGATGTAATTCAACACTAATTTTTCATCTACTTCCTCCAACGAATTGAAACGCAATTGACGTTGGGCTTTAGTAGTCTCATTGCCGCTCACCAATAAATTGGCTTCGTCTTTTAAGTAAACACCATTGAAAAACCACAAACCAAAATAGGATTTGAATCCACCAATTCCCAATACGTTTTTATTGTTGAGAGTGTACACTATTCCTCCCCATTTAGTGGATTCTACTAATTGAGTTGTATTGATAATGGCTTTAAGAAAATCAATTTCTTTTTCCCAAAGATCATTTTGCTGCCATGATTTTTTTTCTTCCATGTTGAATTTGCAATATTGGAATGAAATGAATTATTGATCCGCCGTAAGTTGGGCAATTTCGATAATCACTTCTACTGCCTTCTGCATGCTTTCTACCGGAACATATTCGTATTTTCCGTGGAAATTATGACCACCTGCAAAAATATTTGGACACGGTAATCCCATATATGACAAACGCGAACCATCAGTTCCACCACGTATGGGTTTAATAAGTGGTTTAATGCCTAAGTTTTTCATTGCTTTTTCAGCAATCTCAACAATATGCATAACCGGCTCAACCTTTTCACGCATGTTGTAATATTGGTCTTTGATCTCAATTTCAACAATATCTTCGCCAAATTGTTTTGCGTATTTTTTGTTGATTTTATCGGCAATTTTTTGCGCTAATTTTTTACGTTTCTCAAATTTTTTGCGATCATGATCACGAATAATCAACTGAACATTTGTTTCTTCGATGCTACCGTCAAAATGAACGACATGGAAAAATCCTTGATAGTCTTTGGTTCTCTCCGGAACTTCTTTTTTGGGTAACTTGGTAATGTATTTGTTGGCCAAAAGCATTGAGTTGATCATCTTTCCTTTTGCATAGCCTGGATGTACACTTTTTCCTTTGAATTTCAATTTTACACCAGCTGCATTGAAGTTTTCATACTCCAATTCACCAATCTGACTTCCATCCATTGTGTAGGCCCAATCACAACCAAATTTTTCAACATCGAAGAAGTCGGCACCACGACCAATTTCCTCATCTGGAGTAAAACCAACTTTAATAGTTCCGTGCTTAATTTCCGGATGTTGGATTAAATATTCCATCGCAGTTACGATTTCAGTAATTCCTGCTTTATCGTCTGCGCCTAAAAGTGTTGTACCATCAGTAGTAATCAAAGTTTGTCCTTTGTATAATAACAAATCTTCAAAATAAGAAGGTGATAATATGATGTTTTGTTCTTTATTCAGAATAATGTCTCCACCATCATAATTTGGTATAATTTGAGGTTTTACGTTGGCTCCAGTAAAATCAGGAGTAGTATCAAAATGGGAAACAAATCCAATTGTAGGTACTTTTTTATCGATATTACTTGGTAAAGTAGCCTGAATATAGGCTTTGTCGTCAATACTAACATCTTGTAACCCGATGGCTTTTAATTCTTCAACTAATTTATTGGCTAAATCCCATTGTTTAGCAGAACTTGGAGTGGTATTGGAGTTTGGATCAGCTTCAGTATCGATAGTTACATAGCTGATAAAACGATCAATGATATGTTGCATTTTTATTGATTTTAGTACTCACAAATATAAAGTTTATTTGCTTATGATTTTACTGTAGAAAATTGGCTTTTTTGGACTTCAACCTTTTTTTATCAATACTGACTGGTTGTGAATTTATTTAGTTACAGCAATGATAACTCCAAATTCACCATCAGTTTGAATCCATTTTTTTTCAGGTAGATAAGTTCGGGATACAAAACCATCCAAGTACAAAGCGTTTTTGCAGCCAAGCTTTTTGAAATAGTTCGCAAAATCATAAAAGTTGATTTCTTTTTTTGATATAGCAAAAACGATACGATTATCAGGTAAAATTCCAACACCATTACGTATATTGACATTGGTTGATTTTTCTTTGAAAGATGAATGTATTTCTCCATTAATCACTAGCATCGGTCCCGATTGTGTAGCGTATTGAACTATACCGTTGTCTATAAATTTTTGTGTAGAACAGATATGCGGCAGTTGATCTGCAGTGATATAAAAAATGCCATTGGGTTTTAGATAGAAGTTGCCGTTACCATTTGCAGTATCTATTTTTTGTTTTGTCTTTCTATTTTCTATGTAAAGGCCTTGCGGTGATCCATCTTTCTTATACATCCCACCATTGGTTGCAAAAATCAATTGCTTTTTATGTTGTGCAAGCCATGACTTTAAATTTTTGGCATTCTTGAAATTTTCATTGTTTTCATTTTTCCAAAAGAAAGTAACTTTTTTCTTTTTAGGATTGACTATATAAGTAACGAATCGATCGTCTTCCAATTCCTTTTTTTGTGTGGAAACAAGTAGGTAAGTAGATATCGATAAAATCAATACCATAATGGAAATGCGATGTTTCTTTGTCATTTGGTTTGTTTAAAGTTCGAAAAGTAAAGATAACAGTTGTAAAAGAAAACGCCCCAATTGGGGCGTTATTGTATTAAAAGTTCGGACTCAAATTGTATTTTTTGTAGAAATTATCTAATGCTTCTACTACTTCTTCTTCCGTATCTACGATTTGAATTAAATCCATATCACCCGGACTCACAGTTTTTTCCTGATCAATCATGATTTCTTTTACCCAATCAATCAATCCTTTCCAAAACTGACTTCCAACTAGGATAATAGGGAATTTTCCAATTTTCTTCGTTTGGATTAGTGTAATCGCTTCAAACAATTCGTCTAGGGTTCCAAATCCACCCGGCATAACCACAAATCCTTGTGAATATTTCACGAACATTACTTTGCGAACAAAGAAATAATCGAAATTTAAGTTTTTATCTTTGTCAATATAAGGATTGAAGTGTTGTTCAAAAGGCAACTCTATATTCAACCCAACAGAAGTTCCTTCGCCACGATGTGCGCCTTTATTTCCTGCTTCCATAATACCAGGACCACCACCAGTAATTACGCCGTATCCTGCTTTACTGATTTTGTAAGCAATTCGTTCTGCTAATAAATAATACTTGTCTTCTGGTTTGGTACGTGCCGAACCGAAAATAGATACACAAGGACCAATTCTGGCCATAGATTCATATCCATTCACAAATTCCGACATGATTTTAAAAATCGCCCATGAATCGTTGGTACGTATTTCGTTCCAGGTTTTTTGTTTTAATTTGTCCTGAATTCTATCATCTTCATTTAAAAACTCTTCTTTCATTTATCTTTTACTTTTTTATTGTTATTAGGAGCTGTTTCCCGCTGTTCGTTCTATCTTTTTTTGCCATTTATTAAAGCAAAAAAAGGATGCCACTTCCATCGGGGCTAGAAAAATCAGCCGACTAAAATAATTCTTTTTTTAGAAACTGCGCTGTATAGCTCTTTTTATTTTTTACAATTTCCTCTGGAGTACCTTTTGCAACGACTTCGCCACCACCTTTTCCGCCTTCATATCCAATGTCTATAATATAATCAGCCAGTTTGATTACATCCATGTTGTGCTCAATAATCAACACCGAATTACCTTTGTCAACCAATCGATGAATCACATCCATCAATACTCTAATATCTTCAAAGTGTAAACCGGTTGTTGGTTCGTCCATAATGTAGAAAGTATTTCCGGTATCTTTCTTGGACAATTCCGTTGCCAGTTTAATACGTTGTGCTTCACCTCCGGAAAGTGTAGTACTCTGCTGTCCCAAAGTGATATAGCCCAATCCAACATCCTGAATGGTTTTAATCTTGCGGTAGATCTTCGGAATGTTTTCAAAAAATGGTACTGCTTCATCCACTGTCATGTTCAGCACATCAGAAATAGATTTTCCTTTGTAACGTATTTCTAAGGTTTCTCTGTTGAAACGTTTTCCTTGACAGGTTTCACATTCTACATAAACATCCGGTAAGAAGGCCATTTCGATAGTTCGTACGCCGCTTCCTTCGCAGGTTTCACATCTTCCGCCGGTTACATTAAAACTGAAACGCCCCGCTTTGTATCCTCGAATCATCGCTTCAGGTGTCTGTGTAAACAAACTGCGAATTTCTGTAAATACTTCGGTATACGTTGCCGGATTTGAACGCGGTGTTCTTCCAATTGGACTTTGATCGATGTCAATTACTTTGTCTATATGTTCTAAACCTTCTATTTTTTTGAACGGTTGTGGTTTTTTAACCGCATTGAAAAAGTGTTCGTTCAAAATAGGGTATAGGGTTTCGTTAATCAATGTCGATTTTCCTGAACCGGAAACTCCTGTCACACAGATGAGTTTACCTAAAGGTAATTCAATTGAAACATTTTTTAAATTATTCCCGGTAGCTCCGGTAAGTTTCAAGGATTTTCCATTTCCTTTTCTTCTTTCTTTCGGTATTTCGATTTTCATCTTGCCACTCATGAATTGTGCGGTGATCGTATCTTCTTTGAGAAGTTCTTTTGGAGTTCCCTGACTGATGATTTGTCCACCATATTTTCCGGCTTTCGGTCCAATGTCAATTACATGATCGGCTCTCTCAATCATATCTTTGTCATGTTCTACAACAATCACCGAATTTCCAATATCACGTAACTGTTCCAATGAATGAATCAGTTTCTCATTATCTCTCTGATGCAATCCAATACTGGGTTCATCCAAAATGTATAAGACACCAACAAGTTGTGAACCAATTTGTGTGGCCAAACGTATACGCTGGGCTTCACCTCCTGAAAGGGATTTTGAGTTTCTGCTTAAAGCCAAATAATTCAAGCCCACATCTACTAAAAACTGTAAACGAGCTCTAATTTCTTTTAGAATTTCTGTAGCAATAATTTTTTGCTTTTCTGTCAAATGCTGGTCAACATCCAAAAACCAATTAGTTAGCTCCGATATATCCATATTGGATAATTCGGCTATATTTCTTTCATTGATTTTGAAATACAAGGCTTCTTTCTTCAGTCGTGAACCTCCACATTCACCACAATTAACTTCATCCATAAAATCTTTTGCCCAACGTTTAATCGAAGTTGATTCTGATTCGTCATGTTGTGACTTGATGAAATTGGATATGCCTTCAAAATCAATTTTATATTCTTTGGTAACTCCTGCCGTTTTCGATTCTATAGAGAATTTCTCTTTGCCGCCATTCAAAATCATTTCCATGGCTTCGTCCGAAATGGTTTCTATGGCATCGGTCAATTTAAACCCAAATTTTTCTCCAATAGTTTCCAATTGTTTGAAAATCCAGGTCGATTTGTATTCTCCGATAGGAGCAATACCACCACTTTTGATAGATAATTTTGTATTCGGTATAATCTTTTTAATGTTGATTTCATTCACCGTTCCCAATCCGTTGCAATGTTCACAAGCTCCTTTTGGGGAATTGAATGAAAATAAATTGGGTTCCGGATTTTGATAAGAGATTCCGGTAGACGGACACATTAAATTTCTACTAAAAAAGCGGACTTCATTTGTGTCTTGGTCTAAAATCATCAATACGTTTTCTCCATGATACATGGCCGTTTTGATACTTTCATTCAATCTTTTTTCATTGTCTTCAGAAGCGTCAATCACCAAGCGATCAATCACTATTTCAATATCATGCGTTTTATAACGATCCAGTTTCATTCCTGGAAGTATATCCTGAACATCGCCATTGACACGTACTTTTACAAAGCCTTGCTTGGCTATTTGTTGGAATAATTCAGCATAATGTCCTTTACGTGCGCGGATGATCGGCGCCAAAATATTAATTCTTTTTCCCTTGAAATTCTCAATGATTAATGCCTTAATCTGTTCATCGGAGTATGAAACCATCTTTTCACCCGTATTGTAACTATAGGCGTCACCAGCTCGGGCAAAAAGCAAGCGAAGAAAATCGTAAATTTCAGTGATAGTGCCTACTGTTGATCGAGGGCTTTTACTAGTGGTTTTCTGCTCGATGGCAATAACAGGAGACAAACCGTCGATTTTATCTACATCTGGACGTTCCAATCCGCCTAAAAACTGTCGGGCATAAGCTGAAAACGTTTCGATGTAACGGCGTTGACCTTCTGCATAAATGGTATCGAAGGCCAAAGAGGATTTTCCTGATCCCGAAAGCCCGGTTATCACTACTAGTTTTTCCCTTGGGATAGTAACGTCGATATTTTTGAGATTATGCGCTCTCGCGCCAATGATTTCAATAGTTTCTTCTGAATGTTGCATATATATGGCAAAACACAAAGATACTGAATCCCGAACAAATTAGGAATTGGGTTCCATTCTGTTTTTCAGAAAATAATCTTAAAGTTTATGGAAAGCGTATTCTTTAATACGATAATAAGGACTTCTTATTTAAAATCCTTCTTTGAATTTCACCCAGATACAATCATCTATGATTTCATTGTTTTTGATTACTCCTTTTTTATGGATAGCTTCCAGGATATAACCGTTTTTTTCCAAGGCTCTCATCGAAGCTTTGTTGAATGCAAATACGCCTGCAACAATCCGAATAACATCAAAGGTGTTGAAAGTATATTCGGTCATTTGTTTAATGGCTTCGGTAGCAATGCCTTTTCCCCAAAATGGTTCAGCAATGAAATAACCTATATCGGCATTAAGTCGGTAAATGTCATCTCTGAGCCAAATACCTATTTCTCCGCACAATTGGTTGTTATAAAATAATAAAAAGCGTTCCGCAGGATTTTTACCAACATGTTTGCTGAATAATTCGGTAGCGTATTCAGTAGTATAAGGATAGGGTGTTCTGTCGAATCCGTTTTTGGCAATATTAGGATTGTTTCGGAGCAACACAAAATTTTCCAAATGCTCGAAAGCGTAGGGTCTTAATTCAATCATAATGCTATTTTCTTGCTGAAAACCCCATCGGAATCATTAAAACTCCTTTTTCGAATTTATTAACGTATAAGATTACGGGTTTGCTATTTCCTTCCCAAGTGACTTCAAACATATCAATTGTACCGGCTCCCATTTCACTCTTTTTGGTTGGAAAAGGACAACAAGCATCTTTTTTTACATACGTTACTTTTTCACCATTCGGTCCGGCTAAGGCATTTAAAAAGCGGATTTGATTATTAGGTCCGTCTTTTAAATTCGTGAAGCCAACATTTACTGGGTAATCCTCGTGGTATCCATATTTTTTATCAGTCGCTTTTAGTGTAATAACAAAACTGTTGTAAGCTTCGTTTAAAGCGGGTCCAGGAACACTGTCGTCAATGTTTTTAATAGTTGATTTTGTACTAATGCAAGAAGTTAAAAGAATGCATGAGAAAATAATCAATACTAGTTTAGTCTTCATTCGGGATTAATTTTACTTTTTCATTTGATGTGTAACAAATATAGTGACAAACTTATACTTTTGTAGAAAAATATTTTTAGATGGAGTTTATTACAACAACGTGGCACTGGTCAGTTTCCGGTTTTTTGATCGGTATGATCATGCTGCTCTTAACCTATTTTGGGAAATCATTTGGTATGTCCTCAAACTTAAGGACTTTGTGTTCGATGGCTGGTGCCGGAAAATGTGCTTCGTTTTTTGATTTTGACTGGAGAGAACAAAAATGGAACCTTGCTGTGGTCTTGGGTGCTATAGCCGGAGGATTTATTGCCTACCATTTTTTAAGCAATCCGGATAATATCAGTATAAATCCGAAAACAATTGTTCAATTACATGCGATTGGTATCGATGCGCCAAACGGTAAATTAGCGCCAGATGCTATTTTCGGAACGCAAGCCCTATTTAGCGGTAAAGGTTTCTTTATTCTGATTTTTGGTGGATTCTTAATCGGATTTGGTACGCGTTATGCAGGAGGATGTACTTCTGGTCACGCCATTTCAGGTTTAAGTAATTTGCAGTTACCTTCTTTAATTGCTGTAATCGGTTTCTTTTTAGGCGGATTGGTTATGGCTCATTTTTTAATTCCGTTAATTTTTTAGATGATGAAGTTATTTCGATTTTTTGCAGTTGGGATGTTATTCGGAATTGTTTTAACCAAAGCCGAAGCGGTTTCTTGGTATCGTATTTATGAAATGTTTATGTTTCAATCGTTCCATATGTTCGGAATTATTGGTGTAGCAATAATGACCGGTGTAATTGGTTTGATGATTATCAAGAAAAAAGGAATTAAAGATTTTAAAGGGCAACCGATTGAAATCCTTGATAAGGAAAAAGGTTTTGCTCGTTACATTATTGGAGGTTTTCTTTTTGGATTGGGTTGGGCTTTAGTCGGATCATGTCCTGGACCGATTTTCATTCTTTTGGGAGCTGGCATTCCTGCAGTTGCTATAGTGCTTTTTGGAGCTCTTTTAGGAACGTTTATATATGGATTGGTAAAAGATAAATTACCACACTAAAACAATAATAAAAAAAGGCCTTTAGGCCTTTTTTTATTATTCGTGGTTTAATTTTAAAATCCCTAAAGTGATTAGAAATTGCGCTATAATATACGTTGACATGATAAGTAATGATGCGTTCGGCAATGGATTGTAAAATTTGTCGATAGCTAAAATACTATCTGAAGTTACAAATGCAATTGCCCCATTTAAAATCAATATGTTCATAGGTCTTATCCAAGTTAATGAACCTCGTATAGCCATTATCAACATCAATGATATGATAAAAGCATAAACAGATACGGGAATTTTAAGTTCACCTAGAGAAGGTATTAATAGTGTTAGCATGGTATATAGATAACCAGCAACGGCAAGTATTCCGAGACCGAAAAGTAATTTATTGGGGCTAAACTGAGTGTCTTGTTTTATAAATAATACAATAAACAGAATATGGGCGATTAAAAAAGAAACCAAACCAAAAATAAAAAACAGTTCTCCTTTATCAGCAAACATTAAAATAATATCACCTAACCATGAGAATCCTAAAGCAAGTAGGAGCCATTTTTTAGTAGGAAAACTGTTGTAACTATTGGTCGCCAAAAGTAATCCGGGTAATAATAAAGGCTTGAAAAACCAAGCTAAGTCTTCTTTACCAATAGCAATTAACAATAAATAGAATGCACTAATCCCTACAAAATAGTTTAAAAATTTGTTCATGTTATGCGTTTAAAACTGGTTGATCTAAGGTTTTGAATTCAGAAGTGACAAAGTAAATACTAACCAAAAGTGATAAAGTAAGATAACCTGTGACAATGTAAGTTCCATAAGGAATTGTACTATCTATTTCGAACCAGCTACCAGTTAAGGTGATAATTGCCATTGCAAAAAAGAATCGAATGCTTTCCCAAACGAATGCGTATTTGTTTTTATCCATCAACTCGGTATAACTGTATACTGTAATGAATACAAAAGCACCATAGTAGAAGATTCCAAATTTGCTGGCTTCCATAATTTGAGCAATATTGTCAAAGAAATAAGTAATTAGTAAAAGTGTGATCAATAATTGAGTGATTGACCAACCAATCAGAGTTTTGGAGTTGTCGGTTCCGAATTTTTTGAAATCAAATACATTGTCAATTTTGTGCAATGGATATCTTTCATCAAATCCTTCAGGTCTCCATCCTGTTGGCATAAACCAGATTTTTAATTTATCTGAAAATTTTTCTGCTCGCCATGCATCTCTAATCAATACCCATAAATGCTGAAAATTGATTTTGATTGGATTCCAAGTTTCTGCGGGGCGTGTAATACCGAATACTGCTGGAACTTCGGGTAATTCTTCTTGAAACGTACCAAACATTTTATCCCAAATGATGAAAACTTGGGAATGATTTTTATCCATGTATTCTGGGTTTATAGCATGGTGTACACGGTGATGAGAAGGTGTTACAATAATTTTTTCCAAAAATCCCATCTTGTTGATGTATTTAGTATGGTACCAAAATTGTACAAAAAACTGAATAGGAAGTGTTATGGCGATTACTTTGGCAGGAACTCCCAAAAGTGCTGCGGGTAATAACAAAAAGGTAAATAAATTGATAAATGTTGATACGGATTGACGAAGAGCACAAGATAAATTGAATTCTTCACTGCTGTGGTGAATAGCGTGTTTGTTCCAGAAAAAATTAATTTGATGCGCCCAACGATGTGTCCAATAGCCTTGGAAATCAATTGCAATGAAAGCAATAATGTAAGCTATAGCAGATTCCTTAATTGTGAAGATTGCTAAATGATCAACCATTTCACCATAGGCAAAAATGGTAATGCTTAATTGAAGTACATCTTTTGTGGCATTGGTAATTCCGGAACTGATACTTGATACACTATCCATTAACGGAACATGATCCACTCCTTTGTAATAGCCATATAATTTCTCAATGATAATTAATAGCAAGAAGCAAGGCATTGCTATGATAAGTATTTTTCCGTATTCTACCATGTTATTTTAAAATTTAAAATGGAAAGATATGCAGATTTCAGGATTTAACAAATTTATTTTTTATTGTTAAATGATTTCAGCGCTTAATCCAGCGTCTAGTAAAGCTGTACATTGAGGTTTTAACTCGTCAAAAGATCCCGTCTTTACAGCACATTTTCCAGTATAATGAACTAAAATTGCACATTGTTCTGCTTGTAATTCCTCATGTTTGCATACTCTTATCAAAGTTTCAATCACATGATCAAATGTATTTACATCATCATTATAAAGAACTATCTCATGATTAATGCTTACTTCTTCTAGAACTGTCGTTTTGATTTGTGTTTTTTCTATAGTTGCCATAACGTATTGTCAAATTTTTTTAAAGGGAATTTACTATTACTAATTTACGTATTTTAGTGATACCCAGTTGTTTCTGTTTATTTTTTTAACAAAGGTCAGTCCTTTTTCAGTACATGATGCATCGATGAAAGGAATATCTTGTTCGTAAAAACCACTAAAAAGTATGATTCCGTCTTTGTTCAAACAATCCACATAGGTTTGCATGTCGTTTAGCAAAATATTTCGGTTGATATTAGCAATAATCAAATCGTATTTTTTTCCTTTCAATAGTGCAGCATCACCTTCATAGACACTGATGTGTTTACAGTTGTTTCTTTCCGCATTTTCAATTGAATTCAAATAACACCAATTATCAATATCAATAGCATCAATAGGTTGTGCGCCTTTCATTTCTGCCAAAATAGCTAGAATAGCTGTACCACATCCCATATCCAGAGTTTTCATTCCGGTTACATCCATTTCCAATAAATGTTGAATCATCATATGAGTGGTTTCATGATGGCCTGTTCCAAAACTCATTTTGGGTTCGATTACAATATCAAATTGAGCTTCTGTTTTTGGATGAAAAGGAGCACGAACATGGCATAAACCGTCAACGTCAATTGGATCAAAGTTTTTTTCCCATTCCTCATTCCAGTTGGTTTGCTCGATTTCTTCGAAGGTATAAGTGATTTTGAATTCTGGATTTTCTAAAATATAAATGTCATCCAAAATAGTTTCATTCCAAAGATCTTTTTGAATGAAAGCAGAAAAACCATGATCTGTTTCGATGAAACTATCAAAAGGTTTTTCACCTAATTCTGCAATTAAAATCTCTGAGCCTAATTCTTTTGGTTCTACAGTGAAATGATATCCGATATATATGTTTGACATAAATTATTTTTTTGCAAAGATACGATTTCAAAAGAGATAAGTAAAAAACAGCCAGAAGAATCTGGCTGTTTTTATTTACTTTAACGGTTAGGTTGTTTTACCTCACAATTAGTTTTCTGGTTACACCTTCATTAGTTTTTACCAGATAGATTCCCGCTTTTAATTTAGAAGTATTGATTGTTAAAGTATTTGTATCAAAAGAAATCAGTTTTCCTGTAACGTCAAACAATTCATAAGTTGCCATTCTATTGAAATAGACTATACCGTTTTCAGACGGATTAGGAAACAATGTCAATGTTTTTGGTTCAGTTTCGAATTCATCATTGGATAAATTCGTCGTATTGATTTCGAAAAGTGCAATTGTTCCACTGATTTCATTGGCAACTGCAATATAATTTTTACCTGTAGGACTATTTCCTGCCGGTATAAAAGTGATGCCTTCCGGTCCGTTATCTCCTCCATAGGCAGATGTATTACGACTTGTTTTGTATTCTACAAATTTGACGTCAACAGGATTGGTGATATCGTAAACCATTACACCTCCGGTTCTTTCCAATGTAATGAAGGCAAAGGTTTGACCGTTTAGTTCAGCAATGGTTAGTCCTTCTGGTTCTGGACCTTTGGCACGACTTCTGTTTTTGGTCGCATTCGAACTAGTATGATCGGCGTTAAAAAGCGAATTAAACGGGCTTGTTGATGCGATATAGGTTTCAAAATCGTCCCCACTATCATAAACTAATGCTTTTGTCGTGGTATTGAAAATCGAAAAAGAACGACTTCCTAAACAATACAATTCTTCATAAGCAGCATCGGTATCTGTATTTCCGTTCAGATTGGTGATTCGCATTCTGCCTGTATTGTTGTTGTTTTTCAGCATGATCGAATTAGGAAAATTAACCGGATCCAATGTACTGGCGCCAATGGTTGTTCTTTCATTCAAACCGGTATATTCTTTTTCATCACCTTCATTTGCAGTTACAAGATAGGTACTGCCTGCTACCGAATAATTACCAATGGCATCAGGAATATAATAGGCTTTGATAGGCCAGTTTGCAATTACTACTTGACCGTTGTTATCCGAAATATCCATACCATTCCCGGGTTGGCTGACATCTTTTGTTCCCAAAGCCCAAACATCTGCAATTGTTGCGTTGGTAAGATTGATTTCTGCAATCGCATTGTTTTCCTGAATAGTTACCCATGCTTTTTGTGAATCAGGACTAATGGTTATGTATTCCGGTTCGAAATCTTGTGAAAGCGTACTTGTGTTTTTGGTTTTTCTTATGCCTGAAGCGAGCAAGGAAGCTTCTTGTGAATTAAAATCAGTGAAAAGTAAAGTACTAACATTGGATTGTGATAGCGAAGGTATTCCACCTGAAATATCAATGATAGATACAGAACCTTCAGGATCTATTGTGTAGGCATCGTTGGGTTGTCCTTCATTGGCTGTCATGACTTTAGTTCCATCGGGAGTAAATACAATCATATCAGGTAATGCGCCAACTGTAACCTGTTTTTGAAATACGCCATTGGTGTTGAAAAAAACTACTGAACCGTTCAGTTGTTCATTAGTATTTGGGGAGGCAACAGCAACAATTCCATTTTTAACAGCAACCGAAGTAATTCCACCATAAGGAGTCATATCAATTGAAGAAACTAAACTTAAATTTGCCGGATTTGAAAAATCAACAATATCCAGTTTTTTGGATACAGAACTAATGGTGAATAATCGTTGAGAAGTAGGATCATGAACTACAATTTCACAAGTACTATTGCTCACTCCTGAAGGATCAAAACTTCCCACATAGTCTAAAGTTATGTTGTTGTTTGGAATTCGAACCACATTATCATTGTCTTTAATATAAATAGTGGTGAAAACATTTGAACCTAAAGTTAGCCCAGATGGGTTTTCTAGGCTTAGTACAAAATATTCTGAATGTTGTTCGTGAATCGAATCGTCAATAACAGGTATGGTGATGGTTTGCGTTGTAGAGCTTCCAGATGTAAATTGTAATGTTTGAGTAGAATATGTAAAGTCACTCGTATTTGCCGTACTGAATGGACTACCTTTTACAACTACATCAACAGATGAAGTGGTTGGAGAAGTTAGAGTGATGTTTACATTGATTGTGCCTTGATTTTCATTGGCAACTGTCATAGTAGAAGCAAATGAAGCGGTTTGTGCATTACTATTGGTATATTGTGTAAATACAGCAATAATACATGCAACTTTAATAAGATAGTAAATTTTTGACATGAGTTTGTTTGATTTTCGCACAAATGTCAATCAGAAATCTTAAAATAAGTTTAATTTAAAAATAGGAAATCATTAGATGTTAATTACCTAAATGTTAAGATGTTTTGAAATTGTTTCGTAAGTATTATTCTAATACTATCTGCATAAATACAGAATCCAGCCAACGATCGAATTTATAACCGGTTTCTTTAATGTGTCCTACTTTTTTGAACCCTAATTTCTCGTGAAAAATAATACTACCAAGATTTTCGGAATCAATAACTCCTATCATTGTATGAAGTTGCTGTTTTTTGGCTATTTCTACAAGTTCTTTGATTAATAGACTTCCAATACCGTTTCCGTGAAAATCTTTATGGATATATACGGAATGTTCGACAGTGAATCGGTATCCAATTTTAAATCGGAATGTTCCATAAGTACCAAATCCAATAATTTTCCCTTCTTTTTCTGCCACTAAAAATGGAAACTTTTTTTCTTGCTTCTCGTTAAATATTGCTTCCTGCTCAACTAATGTTCTTGTGTCGTAATCCCAAATAGCTGTAGTGTTCAGTATTTCATAATTAACGATTTCAAGGACGGCGTCCATATCAGTAATGTTGGCTTCTCTAATTATAATAGACATTGTATCCGGAATATGGTTTTTAAGTTGTAAATTTATATATTGTTACCCCAATCAGCGAAAAATAGTATACATGAAGTTACAAGATTCCTCAAAAGTACTGATAATTCTATACTTTGTAAATTTATTGCTGTATAGTTTTTCGTCATTGTTGGAAATTGAGGAATTCGAACAATTTTTCTGGTTTGTCAGAATTCCCATATTGTTGGTTCTGTATTATATAACTTCCAGTAAAAAAGTTATACTGTATTTTGTCGCTTTAGTATTGTATCAGGTAGCATCTGTTTTTTTTGCTACTGAAGATTCTTCACTATATGTTTACGGCACTTTTTCTTCAGTTTTGTTTAAATTTTGCCTTTCGTTGTTGGTGTTGGACTTAGTCACTGTTAAAAACAGATTGGCTATTGGTATTGCTTTGGTGCCTTTTTTTGTGATTTATCTCTATATCATCAATTTTGTGGTCGAATATCTTGGTGAATCTTATTATATATGGATAGTAAATGCTTTTTTAACTTCTTTTCTTGGAGGTGTAGCGATCATTAATTATATCAATAATTCAGGTTCGAAAGAATATTGGTTATTAGTGAGTTCTATCTTTTTTATTGTTCAAATAGGTGCTTTTTTTATCAATAAATTTTATCTGAAGAATGAAGCGATTTATCAAATGGTGATTTTATCGTATGGCATTTCTCACTTTGCTTTTTATCAATTTCTGATTTTAAAAGAGAAGGAAAATGATGCTGAAAATCAATTTGCAACTTCGTAACTTTGCGATACTGAAATTAAAAAAATGATTTACCCTAAAATACCTTTGGCTCAAAGTATTCTTGAAATTTCTTTAGCTAAAGGACTACAACATATAGTGATATCTCCCGGTTCACGAAATGCTCCGTTAACAATTGGTTTTACTAACAATACTGCTTTTACATGTTATAGTATTGCTGATGAACGTTGTGCAGCTTTTTTTGCTTTGGGAATGGCACAGCAAATTCAAAAACCTGTCGCAGTTGTTTGTACTTCGGGTTCGGCATTGCTTAATTATTACCCAGCGGTTGCTGAAGCTTTTTATAACCAAATTCCATTGGTAATTATTTCTGCCGATCGTCCTCATGATAAGATTGATATTGGTGACGGTCAAACGATTCGTCAGGAAAATGTATTTGCCAATCATATTCTATATAGTGCTAATTTGACCGAAGAAGCATCAGAAGAAAACGATCTTAAAATTCAAGAAGCATTGTTTGTGGCCAATGCTAAAAAAGGGCCTGTGCATATTAATGTTCCTTTCGAAGAACCATTGTATGAAACGGTTGAAGACTTATCTGTTCGACCTGTACTCGTGAATCTTTTCACTGAAGCTAAAGAAGAGCCTGCAACCACTGAATTTGTAAATTTATGGAATGCATCAAAGAAAAAGCTGATTCTTTTGGGAGGAAATTATCCGGATGCAATAGCGCAAGAGTTTTTAAATCGATTAGGAGAAGATTCCAGTGTTGTGGTTATGACAGAAGTGACTTCAAATGCCCATCATTCTAATTTCATTACCAATATAGATACCATTATTACTCCGTTTACGGATGAAGATTTCAAAGCGTTTCAGCCTGATATCCTAGTAACTATTGGAGGTATGATTGTATCGAAACGTATTAAAGCATTTTTGAGAAAGTACCAGCCCAAACACCATTGGCATATTGATGAATTGCGTGCCTATAATACATTTGGTTGTTTGAGTCAGCATTTTGAAGTAGCTCCAAATCAGTTTTTCTCTACTTTTTTGCCTAAAACCAATTCTATCGATAGTGACTATCAGTTAAACGCTTTAAAGATAAGAGCGTTACGGGCAAAAATGCATCAAATTTATTTGGAAAAAGCTCCTTTCACTGATTTGAAGGTATTTGAAACTGTTTTAGGTAAATTGCCAACAGCAATACAATTACAAATAAGCAATAGTTCTCCTATACGTTATGCTCAGCTATTCTCAATAGACAAAAATATTGATGTGTTTTGCAATCGCGGTACCAGCGGTATTGATGGAAGTACGACTACAGCTATTGGGGCTGCAGTACAAACCGATAAACCCGTAGTTTTTATAACCGGTGATATTAGTTTTTTCTACGATAGTAATGCACTTTGGAATAATTATATACCGCAAAATTTCAAAATCATCTTGATTAATAATGGAGGTGGTGGAATTTTTAGGATTTTACCAGGTCATCAAGAGACGAAGACCTTCAATACTTATTTTGAGACTTCCCATCACTTAACAGCAGAGCATTTGGCTAAAATGTACGGATTTAACTATATAACAGCTGAATCAGTAGAAGGAATTTCCTCGAATTGGAATGCTTTTCAATCTTCGGGAAAACCAATTATTTTCGAAATTTTCACGCCTGAGAAAGAAAATGATAGTGTACTGTTAAATTATTTTAAAAATTTGAAATGATTGAACTAGGTTGCAATAAAAAGTTTGTAAAATCGTTAGTTCTGTTTATAATAGAAATAGAATTAATTAAACAACAAAACTATGAGCAAGAGAGATGATTTAATTGCAAAGTATGCAGCCGATCTTAAAGAAAAATGTGGGGTTACACCAGATATGGCTTTATTGACAAAAGTAGTAATAGGTTGCGGACCGGCTATTTATAACCCAGATGCCGCGACAGTTTCGGGTTCACAGCAATCGGAATTGGATACAGTTAAGAATAATTTCCTGATTAAAAAATTAGGGTTAAGTGACGGAGCCGATTTAGACAAAGGAATTGATGCGGTTCTTGAAAAATATGGAAAATCCAATAAGAATAAATATAGAGCGGTAGTGTATTATCTATTGACCTTACATTTTAAAAAAGAAAGTGTTTACAAATAAGATGTAAAAATGACATTCCGATAAAGCGTTCTTCTTCAGGAACGCTTTTTTTATTGCTATAAGTCGTAAACTTTGTACCTTTGCGGCTTTGATACTAAGAAAAATGATTCAAATAGGAAAATTCAACATACTTACCATTGCCAGAGATACAAAAATTGGTTTATATCTAACGGATGGAAAAACCGACATTCTATTACCTAACAAATATGTTCCTGAACAATTCGAAATAGGAGATGAACTGGAAGTGTTTGTGTATTTGGATCAGGAAGAAAGACCTGTGGCTACTACATTGGAGCCTTATATCTACTTGAATGAATTTTCATTACTTCGAGTGAATTATACCAATAATTTTGGTGCTTTTGTTGATATGGGACTGGAAAAGGATTTGTTTGTTCCGTTCAAAGAGCAAGCGAGACCAATGGAACAAGGCAAACGTTACTTGGTTTATATGTATTTGGATGAAAAAACAAATCGATTGGTGGGTTCGAGCAAAACCAATCAATTTTTGGATAATTCCGAAATTACCGTGGAGAATGGGGAAGAAGTCGATTTGATTGTTTCTCATATTACGGAAGTTGGGATCAATGTAATCATTAATGAAAAACACAAGGGATTGTTGTATAAAAATGAAGTATACGACGATTTACGTACTGGTGATCGTATCATTGGTTATATCAAGAACATACGTCCTGATGGTAAAATTGATGTTTCAGCAACTAAAATCGGATTTGATAAAGTTGAACCAAGTGCGCAATATATTCTTGATGAATTGAAAGCTAGTCGTGGTTTTTTACGACTAACCGATAATTCGCACCCTGAAGATATCAAAACAGTACTCAAAATGAGTAAAAAGACTTTTAAAAAAGCTATCGGTACACTTTACAAACAAAAGCTAATCGAAATCAAAGAAGACGGAATTTATTTAGTTTAAACGAATTTCCAATTGATTCTCTTTTTCAGGAAAAACTTTATTGAGTAACTTTTCTACCAAAGGTAAAAAAGAAACAAAAGCTAAAGCACCGCCAATATTAAATAACATATGGGCATTGGCCACTGATCTTTCAATTGGTAATCCATAACCCATGCTTTCAACTAAAGTTACAAATGGTGTGAAGAATAATAATCCGACCGCTACTGATATAATATTAAACGTAAGATGAAATAACCCTGTTTTGATGGCTTGTTTGCTCCCATTGATGGTAGCGAGTAAAGTATCACTGCAGGTGCCTAATTCAGCACCAAGCATTATTGCGACAGCCCCACTTAGGGTTAATAATCCTTTTTTGGTCAACAATATAGCCATAGCTACGGTTGCAGATGATGATTGAATGATTAAAGTAATTATAGCGCCAATGAAAGTGCCATAAAGTGGTGTATCTGTATTTTTTAAAAATTCAGCAAAGCGTGAAGTTTCCTTCAAAGGCTCTACAGCTTGTTCCATGGTAAATAAACCGAAAAACAACACCCCAAAATACAAGATTACTTTTGCAAAATTGTTGATTTTTCCAGATTTGGAGAGTAGTAACAACGAGAAACCTATCAATAATAGTATTGGAGAATATTTCCCAATGTCCATGGCGATAATCTGACTGCTTATAGTCGTCCCTATATTCGCACCAAGTACAATTCCCATTGATTGTTTGAAGGTTAGTAGTTTTGAATTAACAAATACAATGGTGATAATGATGACAGCTGAAGAAGAATCCAATAAACCGGTAACAACGATTCCGGTAATGACAGACATAAAGGTATTGGAAGTAAATTTTAAAATCCACTTTTTGGTATTTTCTCCAAGTGCTTTTTGTACAGTTTCGGATAAACTGTTGACTGCAAAAAGGAACAATACCAATCCAGCTATTATTTTTAAAATAATTTCAATCATCATTTAACTCCTTTCTTAATTATTAAAGTTAAATGTAGTGATATAGTGTTATTTAAAGGTTAAGTGAAGGTTATCTATATGAAAAATGCCAATCTTACTTTAGATTGGCATTTCCCTCTTGTTATCTCAAATCCTGATTACTTTAAGCTCTCATTCTCTGAAATAACCGATAACATACGTAAAGCGATAATAGCATCTTTACAAATCAAAAAATTAAATAAACTTTTTATAGAATAATTTCTTTCACTAGAGCAAATCGTTACTATTATACTCTTTCTTATTCTATGTAATTTTTGTGTTTTTGTCGTCAGAACAACTCGGGGGGATTGTTATAATACAAAAACCAATATTCGCTTTATTACCTGTGGATATATTTATTGAGTATATAGATCGTAGCTGATTATTTTTTGCTAACTGTATCTATTGGTTCATCCATAGGGGCTACTGTATCAGTTTGAATACTATCAACAACTTGCGTAGTAGTTTCCTCAATAGGCATTTGTTCTTGAGTAGATTCCTCTACTTTTTTGTTACAACTTGTAAGCAATGCACTAAATGTAAGAGCGACAATTAAAACAGTTTTTTTCAAAAAATTTCATTTTAAATTAATAAATCAGTGAACTTAAAAGGCAACATGTAAAATGTTGATTTTCAGTTGTATAAAGTTATGTAAAATGAAAGTAGTTTTCAAAAAAAAGGATGTTAATTTTTAAATTTTAACATTTGTCTGAAATGGATTTAGTTCCCATTGGAATCGATAAAATCAAACGAATTCATAAAAAACTGTGCATTTGTACTTTCAGTTTGGCCAATTACTAAGAGGGTATAAGTTATGTTTCCTTTCAAAATGAAATTCATTTTAAAATCGATTTGATTGTTAATTTTACCCAGAAATTCGATAGCTTCAAATTCGTTTTTGAATTTGAATTTTTTTTCAGAAATGAAGTTGCATTCTCGTCCTTCCTTAGTTAAACTATTCGAAAAACCTTTTTTGAAACCCACGACCATAGCAGCTACTTCTTTTTCAGATAGCTTATGTTTTAATTCTGTAAATTCGCTCATGCTAATTGCATATATGTCACCCTCATATATAGAATTATAACGGTAGAAATTAATTTTACCCAAAGCGGAATCAGAGTTTTTTGACGAAAAATGTGACTTCGAAAGAAAAACAACTTTGTAATTTAATTTATGATCGATAATGGTGTCATTTTGGGAATAAGAAATGGCACAGATTAGTATTAATAAGATTGTTAATATTTTTTTTCTCATGGGGCACGAAAGTTTTAATGGAGTTTGGCAAAAGTAGTACTTTTACATTTCAAATTGATAAAGAAAGAAAAGTTATAAGATGAGTAAAATAGAATGGAAAACAGTTCGTGAGTTTGAAGATATCACGTATAAAAAATGCAATGGTGTAGCTAGAATTGCATTCAATAGACCGGATGTACGCAATGCGTTCAGACCTAAAACTACTGCCGAATTATTAATGGCATTCCACGATGCGCAAGAAGATACTTCAATCGGAGTGGTGTTGTTATCTGCCGAAGGTCCATCTTCTAAAGACGGTATTTGGTCTTTTTGTAGTGGTGGAGACCAAAAAGCACGTGGTCATCAAGGTTATGTCGGAGACGATGGTTACCATAGATTAAATATTCTAGAAGTGCAACGCTTAATTCGTTTTATGCCAAAAGCAGTAATCTGCGTGGTACCAGGTTGGGCTGTGGGTGGAGGACATTCATTGCACGTGGTTTGTGATATGACTTTGGCTAGCAAAGAGCATGCCATTTTCAAACAAACGGATGCCGATGTGACGAGTTTCGATGGTGGTTATGGTTCTGCGTATTTAGCAAAGATGGTAGGTCAGAAAAAAGCCCGTGAAATTTTCTTTTTAGGAAGAAACTATTCTGCACAAGAAGCTTTTGAAATGGGTATGGTTAACGCTGTGATCCCTCATGATGAATTGGAAGATACTGCTTACGAATGGGCTCAGGAAGTATTAGCGAAATCACCAACATCTATTAAAATGCTTAAATTCGCTATGAATTTAACCGATGATGGGATGGTGGGACAACAAGTTTTTGCCGGAGAAGCTACCCGTTTGGCTTATATGACCGAAGAAGCTAAAGAAGGGCGAGATGCTTTTCTTGAAAAACGTAAACCGAATTTCGAAAAGAAATGGTTGCCTTAAAATGATTTATGGTTTTAGTGTATAAAATAATAATTGTGCTATTCGGACTTTTTATGGTTTGGTCTGGTTTTATGATGTTTTTAAAACCACAGACTGTAAAAGATACTATTGCCAAAGCAGGAAGTACTTATTTGATCAATTATGCTGAATTAACAATTCGATTGATTGTTGGTTTTTGTTTTACTAAAATAGTTAGTCAATACGGAATTGTTTATGAATTGACAGGACTTTTTTTGATGGTAACTGCTGTTGTCTTGATGTTTGTTCCTGTTGAACTTCATAATCGATTTTCTGTTATGGCATCGAAAACACTAAAACCTATTTATTTGAAATTTTCGGCTCCAGTTTCAATTACAATTGGAGGATTAATAATTTATGGTTTATTTTAATATATGAAACACTGGATTGAAGCTGCCCGATTACGAACTTTACCACTTTCGGTTTCCGGAATTTTGGTAGGAAGTTTGTATGCCTTGAATAACCCAACTAATGATGTTTTAACACCAACGCAAGTTTTTGACTGGCGAATTTTTATTCTGGCAATTCTAACTACTGTTGGTTTTCAAGTGTTGTCTAATTTTGCGAATGACTATGGAGATGGTGTGAAGGGAACAGATAATGAAGACCGAGTAGGGCCGGAGCGTGCCATTCAAAGTGGTGTAATTACTCCCGAAGCCATGAAAAAAGCAATGTATTTAACAGCATTGTTGACTTTCATTTGTGCTGTTTTATTAATCTATATCGCCTTTTCGGATAAACATTTGCTATTTTCTTTGTTTTTCTTAATCCTAGGAATTTTAGCCATCGCTTCGGCAATTAAATATACCGTTGGCGATTCTGCATACGGTTATAAAGGATTTGGAGATGTTTTTGTCTTTGTTTTTTTTGGATTGGTTAGTACACTTGGAGTTAATTTTTTGTATTCAAAACAGTTCGACTGGCAGCTGGTTCTTCCTGCTTGTGCTATCGGAATGTTGAGTACTGGTGTCCTGAATCTGAATAATATGCGCGATGAATTATCGGATGCAAAAGCAGGAAAAAATACTTTAGTTGTAAAAATGGGTGGTGATAAAGCAAAACTGTACCATTATTTTCTTGTGGTGGGTGCTATGATTTTGGTGCTTGTTTTTGCGCTGATTTACAACGGTGTAGGGTTTCGATGGGATCAATATGCATTTTTGGTGGCGTATTTTCCTTTACTAAGACATTTGAGAGTGGTTTATTTATGTGATGACAATCGAAGATTAGATCCACAACTCAAAGTATTGGCTCTCAGTACTTTTTTGTTATCTGTAATTTTAGCAATGGTGCTAATTTTTTAATTCTAAAACTCATTTTAAAAATATGAAAATCACATTCTACGGTCATGCTTGTTTGGGTATCGAAGTTTCCGGAAAACATATTTTAGTGGATCCGTTTATTTCAGGTAATCCTAAAGCAAATCATATCGATATCAACACAATCAAGGCAGATTATATTCTGATCACTCACGCACATAACGACCATGTGTTGGATGTGGAAACGATCGGTAAAAGAACGAATGCAGTTGTAGTATCTAACTACGAAATCGCCATGCATTACGCCGCAAAAGGTTTGCAATACCATCCTATGAATCACGGTGGAAGTTGGGATTTTGATTTTGGCAATGTGAAGTATGTGAATGCAATTCATACAAGTTCATTCGCCGATGGAAGCTATGGCGGACAACCCGGTGGTTTTGTCATCGAAGGAGAACATAAAAACATATATATCGCTGGCGATACAGCGCTTACTATGGATATGAAGTTAATTCCAATGCGTACAAAATTGGATTTAGCAGTTTTACCCATTGGAAATAATTTCACGATGGATGTTGATGACGCAATTGTTGCTTCAGATTTTCTGGATTGCGATAAAATCTTAGGGTATCATTTTGATACATTTGGTTTTATTGAAATCAATCATGAAGAATCCATCAAAAAATTCTTTGATGCAGGAAAAGACCTTATGTTGCTTGAAATTGGTCAAAGTATTGATTTGTAGTAGCTTTTTACTTTCTTTCTAATGACGGATGAGATTGCACGGTAACTTGTCTCAGTCGGGGCTAGGGGAGTTCGTTAAAAATTGGCATTTAATTTGCCGATACAATTTAAAAATAGAACATGAAATCTAAAATAATACCTTTCTTTTTACTTATTGGTACGATTAGTGCTTTTGCTCAAAGTGCTGATGGTTACTGGGATAATCAGCGAATAACCAATAAGGAAATCAAGTTGTCGGCAGGCGAAAAAATTATCGTAAAATCAGAAGATCTTCCGGTTGGAACTACAGAATTTGTTTACCGAATTACCCTTTTGGATGAAAATCAGAAAATGGTCAACGATCTTGCCTCGGTTTTAAAAGCGATTCCGGATCCCTATTATATTGGAAAAGGTACTGGTGGAGCAATAACATTACTTTCAGGAATTTCAGGGACTGATAAATGTACCTATGCCGTTTTTCAAGAACAGCAAAAAGCTGCTGATTTCTCCGTTTCTGGCAAATTCGATAATGCTTGTGTTTATCAGAAAAACCCGGTAAGTAAAGACGCTAAATTGATTTCTTTGGCTAAAAATACTTGTCTCGATGATGATGTAAAAACAATTTGGTTCGCATTCAAAAATGAAAATTGGATGATGAATGAAAAAATTGTTCTGGAAATTGTACCATGGGTTGATAAAATTGCAAGCCGTGGTTGGACTGCCAAAAGGAAAAATGAAGTAGTTGAAAATCTTATGAAGACGGCTAGTTTGAGTTACTTAAAAAAAGAAACATCCCGCAATGTTGCTTTGAGTTTGTTTAATCAAGTGGAAGAAAAGTTCCGTTACCAGGATTTTAAAGCTTTGTCTGCAGATGAGCAAAAATTTGAAATAGAGCGTTTGGAAGAAAAGGCATTCATTCAAAATGATGCATTGAATTTGTACTATGAGATGATTTGTTACAAAGCGAATCTATTAGCTCAAAAAGGAAATGTTGATGAGGCAATAGCGATGATTGAAAGTAAAGTAACTTCAAAACCGACAGCAAAGGCCGTAAATTACAATTCGTTGGCTGAGTTATATATGAAGTCAAAACAATTTGAAAAAGCGCTTAAAACACTTAAAAATGCCGAAAACATTGACCCAAGTGAACTGAAAGTACAAATGAATTTGGCACACGTGTATATGTTTATGGATAACGTGAGTGCTTCGAAAGAAATTCATAAAAAATATAGGAACCAAAACGTTTCAGCAAAACAAACTTGGAAAAACAAAGCGATTAATGATTTGGATGGATTTAAGAAAACCAATTTGCCTCAAGAAAATATAGGTAGAATCTGGAAATTGTATAATTAAAAAACAAGGTAGTATTTACTATTTCAATTGAAAGCAACTTACCAAAAATATATACTCGATTTTAAACGACCTTCTGGAACTTCAAGAGGAATTTTAACGCAAAAAGAAACTTGGTTTCTACTCTTGGAAAAAGAAGGAAAAAAAGGCATTGGCGAGTGTGGAATTTTAAGAGGTTTATCAGCTGATGATCGACCTGATTATGAAGAGAAATTGCGTTGGGTTTGTGACAATATTTCCCTTGGTGAAAAGTTGCTTTGGGAGTCGCTTAATGAATTTCCTTCAATTCAGTTTGGTGTCGAAATGGCCTTCCGTTCTTTAGAGTCAGAAAATCCATTTCTATTGTTCCCTTCCGAGTTTACTTCGGGTGAAAAGTCAATTCCGATTAATGGATTGGTTTGGATGGGAGACGAGCGTTTTATGAAGGAGCAAATTGAAGAGAAAATTGCACAAGGGTTCTCTTGTATTAAACTAAAAATTGGCGCCATAGATTTTGAAAAAGAGCTCCAATTATTACAATTTATTCGTGAAAATTTTACTCCGACACAGATCGAAATTAGGGTTGATGCGAATGGTGCATTTTCTGCAATTGAAGCTTTAGGTAAATTGAGTAAACTAACTGGTTTTCAAATTCATAGTATTGAGCAGCCAATCCAAAAGAATCAACATGACACAATGGCATTTTTATGTAAAAACAGCATTTTACCAATAGCATTGGATGAAGAGTTGATAGGTGTTTTTTCTTTCGAAGAAAAAGAAGCATTATTACAAAAAATTAAGCCACAATTTATAATTTTAAAGCCAAGTTTTATAGGTGGTTTTCGCGGTACAGAGGAATGGATTTTCTTAGCCGAAAAGTTCAAAATTGGCTGGTGGATTACCTCTGCTTTAGAATCAAATATTGGATTGAATGCTATCTCGCAATATACCTTTTTGAAGCAAAATTCAATG
Source organism: Flavobacterium sp. GCM10023249 (assembly GCF_042653365.1). Classification (NCBI taxonomy): domain Bacteria; kingdom Pseudomonadati; phylum Bacteroidota; class Flavobacteriia; order Flavobacteriales; family Flavobacteriaceae; genus Flavobacterium; species Flavobacterium sp. GCM10023249. Next base: position 50,618 of record NZ_JBHSHZ010000008.1, on the reverse strand, counting down.
CCTCAAGGATTAGGTACTGGCGCTCTATATTTCAACAATTTTGATTGTCCATTAGAAGTGAATAAGGGTCAACTTTTTTACAATCCAACGGTGCATTGGGATGTAAATTTATAACATAAAAAAACAGGCTTTATGCCTGTTTTTTTTTAATTGTACGAAGAAATTACTTTTTATTTTTCAATTCAACTTCGGTACTGTTTTCACCACTTTTTGTAGAAAATTCAACACCATCTTTGTTTATACTGACAGAGGTTCCGTCTTCTGTTTTTTCGGTGTTATTTTCTACTGGATCTTGGTCATTTTGTTCCTGAACAATAATTGTGTCTTTTTCAATTGTTGTGGTTTCATGAATGGTTTCTTTTTTTTCTGTGCAAGCTAACACGCCTAAAAATGCTGTACTTGTCAATAATAAATGTATTGCTTTCATAATGTGTGTTTTAAAGTTTAGTAAAGTTATGGTGAAACTTTGCTCAAATCTTATAGGAATATGATTTAGATTTATAGAATTCACATTATGAAATAGAGTGATTAATTGGTTGATTTTCATTCTCTTCCTGCATTCAATGACTCCTGATAGTCTTTAAGTTCCTGCCATTTTCCTTGATAGGCTAAAAGTGCTTGTTTTGACCATGTTTCTGGGTTGTGCATGGCATAACGGCTACCAGCTTCATTCAAAATATTTTGGGATGTCTCTACTGAGGTTTCAGCTAGATCTTTCCATGTTTTGATACCTGCTTCATGGTAAAGTTCTTCTATTTTTGGACCAATTCCTTCAATTATTTTCAAATCATTTTCGACTACTTTTTTACTTAAAATTGAAGTTGCTTCTGCTGCGTCAAAAGGGATTATAACTACTGATGTAAAACCATGAACTGATTTTGTTCTGGCATTCAAGAGATCAATTTCTTCTTCCAATTTAGTGTTATAACTACGACAGGCTTCTAATTCAGCTTGAAGATCGGAGTTTGAAAATTCAGTTTTTGCTGCTGCCAATTCTTTCTGTAGTAAATACAATTTATTGTTGAGGTTGTCATTTTCAGTTTCACAGGTATGTAATTTTGAAGTTATATTCAAGATATTTCCGCCAGCCATCATTTTTCCTAACAAATAGCCTAATAATGCGCTTATAAGTCCAACCATTATGGGAATTAAAAAACATGGTATCATAATCAATTGTTTTAGGATTGTTTTATTTAAGTGTAATAACTGTTCTGCGATTCTTGGCTTTACCTTCAGGTGTTAAATTATCAGCAATCGGATCATCCTGACCTTTTGAAAAGGCTTGTATTCTTTTTTCGCTGATTCCGTTTTGCACAAGATACGCTTTGACAAAATCTGCACGATCTTGCCCTAATTGAATGTTTTGGTATTTATTTCCTGTGTTGTCTGTATAACCGGTACAAACTATAACTGCATCTGGAACATTGTCTAAATACTCAGCGAAATCAGCAATACGTTGTCTTTCATCATTAGTTAGGGCAATTTCGGATTGATTCGGATTAAAATATAATAGTAATGGATTTCCGTTTATAGTGTCTTTTATCGCATTCCAGTCCTGTGCTTTGGCTGTAATCTGATTATCGGTGATGCTATAATTTATCGGTCCTGAAATAGTATCCGACTGTATTGTCCATGAATTGACAATTTTTCCATCAATTTCAAAACGATTGGAAGATATTCCTTTACTAATAAAATATTTTTTAACAAAGTAAGCTCTTGCAAATGCTAAATTGGGAAAAGCGGAATGATTTTCTTCACTTTTCAAGGCATATCCAGTAATAGTTAATCGCTTGTTGGGATTAGTTTCAAAATACAATTTTAATTTTTCAATGCCACTGTTGATGTCTTTATGGATGGGTAATGAAGTTTTGAATGATTCTAATGCGAAATTGAAGTTGTTTTTACTGCGGTAGTTGAAGTCTTTGCTAATGAGCTCTAGCTGATTATTGGGTAACTCTATTTTTGCTTCTGAGGTAGTAATAGTTGCTTCTTCCTTTTTTTGATGACATTCCAAGCAACAGAACTTAGAATAAAAAAAGGCTCCAATCACCAAAGTGAGGATAATGCCTAAAATGTAAGTAGTTTGTTTAGACATAGTTACGTATTTTAATGATTAATCAAATGTACTAAAAAAAAATGTTTTAACATTTTTTTTAGTACATTCGCAAAAATTTCATGAAAACACAACCAAACCAAGAATTATGAGGAAAAATTATCTTTTACTAAAGTCGGTTTTATTATTATCGGCTTTTAGTTTACATGCTCAGAAGGGCGAAAAGTATGATCCCGCATCTGCTTTTCAAAAAACAATAAAAATTACTACGCCGGGTACCGGAATTCAAGCACTTCAGGAGTTTGCCAAAAACTACGGCTTGGATAAACGTAATACTTTTCAGATGTATACTGAAACTTCAGATTTTTCTGGATTTACACATCAGAGATACCAACAGTATTTTAATGGGATGAAAGTAGAATTCGGTACTGTTATTACACATACAAAAGATGGTATCGTCGAAAGTGTTAATGGGGAATTGTATAATCCAGCTGATTTGGATCTTAAACCTGTTTTGACGCCGTCACAAGGCTTTCAGAAGGCTTTGGAAATGGTTCCTGCAGAAAAGTTTTTATGGGAAGACCCAGAGGCTGCTTTAATGATGGAGTATCAGAAGCCCGAAGGTGAATTGGTTGTTTTTCCTTTAGTGAACAAAGGTGAAGTTCGATTAGCCTATAAGTATGATATTTACGCTGCTCAACCAGTTTCAAGACAAGAGATTTATGTTGATGCAAATTCAGGAGAGATTTTGTACAAGAATCCAATTATAAAGCATGCCAACCGTCTGATTTCTAATGAAGAAATGCAAGAAAATGCAAAAAAAATGGAATCGGTATTTGTGAGTCCTTTTGTTGCGGGAACAGCAGCAACTCGCTATAGTGGTACCAAAACTATTGAAACATCGTTTAATGCTGGTTTGAATCGATATGTACTACAGGACAACACTAGAGGTAATGGAATTGTTACCTATAATTCTGGTAAAACAAATACATACCCTTCTACGCATTTTACAGATACAGATAATGTTTGGAATGATGGAAATTATACTTCTGGTTCAGCTACTAGAGATAATGCAGCACTAGATGCACATTGGGGTGCAATGATGACTTATGATTTCTGGAAAAATATTTTCAACAGAAATAGTTTTGATGATAAAGGAGCACAAATTAAAAGTTATGTGCATTATGACGATACCCCGACACCTCCAAACAGAGGTTTGGATAATGCATTTTGGAATGGTAGCGTAATGTCTTATGGTGATGGTTTTAGTGCTTTTACAGGACCTTTAACTTCAATTGATGTTTGTGGACATGAAATTGGACATGCAATTTGTTCTTATACAGCGAACTTGGCATATCAAAATCAGTCTGGAGCACTTAATGAAGGTTTTTCAGATATTTGGGGAGTTTGTATTGAACAATATGGTAGAAACGGGAACTTAAATTCTCCTGTGGATACCGCTTCACCAGGAACTGCGGCGGTATGGAAGATAGGTGAGGATATCACTTCTGGTGGTTATTTGCGTTCTATGAGTTATCCAAGAACAAAGTCCCAACCGGATACTTTCCGTGGAACTTTTTATGTGACTACTGCCGATGATGGTACATGTACACCTAATCCAGACACAAACGACAGTTGCGGGGTTCATACCAATAGTGGTGTTTTGAATCATTGGTTTTATATTGTTACTGCTGGAAAATCAGGAACAAATACTGCCCCAACTCCTTACACCTATAACGTTTCGGGGATTGGCTTGACAAAATCTTCACAAATCGCATATTATGCAGAAAGAGATTATTTGACTCCAAACTCAACCTTTATGGATGCTCGTAATGCAACAATTGCTGTGGCAAGTTCGTTGTATTGTGCAACTAGTCCTGAAGTTCAATCGGTTACAAATGCTTGGTATGCTGTAAACGTTGGTAGTGCATTTTCTGCTCCAGCAAATGATGTTGCTTTGAAAGCAATTTCAGGAGGTAATAGTAATGTGGCTTGCGGAAGTGTTTATAGTCCATCTATTGTTTTGGAGAATGGTGGAACTTCAACTTTGTCTTCGGTAACAATTACATACAATGTAGATGGCGGTGCTAATACAGTAATTAACTGGAACGGAAATTTATCAAATTGTTCTCAAGCTACTCAAGCTATTCCTGTAAGTGGATTAACTAGAGGTTATCATACCATTAATGTAACGACTACCACTTCTGGTGATGGAAATGCGGTAAATAATACAAAATCATTGGTAGTTGTTGTAAATGATATCGGTACAGTAGGAGCTGTTAACGGATTTAATGCTGCTGGCGATGTTTTAGTATCTATTGATTCCAACGGGAAAACCAATTCTGTTTGGCAAAGAGGTACGGTTAATAAGACGTTATTATCATCGACTGCAACGGGTAATTCACCTGGATATGCCACGAAATTGGTTGGTAACTATCCTGATAAAACTACTTCGTACTTGGTGTCACAATGTTATAATTTATCTTCAATTTCAAATGCTAGCGTAAGTTTTGATATGGCTTTTGATCTTGAATCCAACTGGGATATTATCTATTTCGAATATTCTACCAATTCTGGAGCTACATGGGATGTTTTAGGAACTTCTGCTGATCCTAACTGGTATAATAGCCCAAGACTTCCTGATGGAACAGATTGTTTTAACTGTATAGGAAAACAATGGACTGGTGATTATGCTACTGCACCTGTGGGTGGTACAGGGGTAAATGGAAATAAGCGTAATTATACTCATAGCTTAGCAGCTCTTGGAAATCCTTCAAATGCAATTTTCAGATTTACATTTGTGTCTGATGATGCCGCAAATCAGGAAGGAGTATTTATTGATAACTTTGTTATTCAAGGAACTTTAGGAACAAATGAAAACAGTTTTGAGAAGTTTTCAGTTTATCCTAACCCTTCAAAAGGTAAGTTTAATGTTGTGTTGTCCACAACTGAAGAGGTAAAAGTGACAATTTATGATATTAGAGGTCGTTCTGTTTATCAACAATCGTACCCAAGTAAAGGAATTGTTTTTAATGAAGAAATTAGTTTGAATTCATTGACTTCAGGCGTTTATATACTAAATGTAGAAAGTGCTGGTAAAAAAGAAGCAAGAAGAATCATAATCGAATAGTAATTGTTCATAGATGTAAAAAAGTCCCGCTTAAGCGGGACTTTTTTTTAGTGGTAATAATTTACAAAGAATGTAAATTTAAAGGAATATAATCGTTTTTATCCTCAAACCATGTGTCTGAGTAGTTGTCGGGATCTCCAATTAAAAGTTTAGGTTTGATGCTTAAAATTGGAATTTTTGCGTTGTTTATAATTTCATCAGTAAATGTATTACCCATGAATAAATGATACCATTTTTTATCTAAAGTTGCGTTAATTACAATTAAATCGGATTCAGATTCTTCAGCTTTGTCTAAAATTCTTTGCTCAATTCCATTACATGGAATCAGATCATAGCTCACATCTAAATCATAATATTGGGCTAAATTTCTAACTTCATTTATTTTTTCAGATAGCGTATTAACCTCATTTATCTTTTCAAATTCATACACACCTAGTAGATGTAGCTTTGGATTGTATTTTTTTAGTATAGGCTTTATGAATTCATATTTTTCAACAGTGCCTTCTACAATTCGAATAGGGTAGAGTATTTTTTTAAATTTTGTTTTGTTGAAACAAGGTGGAATTGAAAGAATTGGAACATTTGATTTTTTTATAATACTCATGGCATTGCTTCCGGCTAATAATTCGTAATAACCAGATTGACCATGAGTTCCAATAATTGTAAGATTGATACCATTATCTTCTTCATAATTTGCCACACCATTAGCTACGCTGTCAATAGTCACATTCGTTGCAATTTTAAGGAGTGTTGTTTTTTCAATATAAGTGGCATGCATGTTCAATTTTTCTTTAGCATTTTGCATGAGTTGCTTTTGGATATTTACTGTTTTGCCATTTATGGTAGCAAATTTACCCAAGACTAATGGTTCAACCACATGCAAAAGATGTAATGTAGCATTATGAACTTCTCCTATAGCTATTGCAAGAGTTAAGGCATTATTGGCTGATTCTGAAAAATCTGTGGGAACCAAAATGTTTTTAATAGAATATTCCATATCATAAATTTTAATTAGTATTCTATAGCATCGAATTAGTTTCCGGATGTGTCTTATTCACGTATTAATTGTAATTCCTTTAGAATGTTTTCACAAAATAAAATTGCATCTACAATATCTGATTTATCTGCAAATGGAGTTAATTTCCTTTCGAATGTATCCGTTTCAGACATAAATGTCTTTATCGTTTGTTGTTGTTTGTCCAATAGTTTATTGTTCTCGGTATTATCTGGAATTCCAACATCATTTATTGTAACACCTCTTTTGTTTGTTAAAGCTATAAATGGTAGTTTATTAGTTATTACATTTATTCTTTCAATGTACAAGTCAACTAAATCCCCTTTTTGCATTCTTTCAAGTTCATTTTTTTCATGATACTTTTTGAGGACTGCTGTTGGACTAATTATACTTTTTGAGATGGTTTTAGTTTGTGCTTTAATAGCGCATGTCGGAATTGCAATTAAGAGTGATAAAAAAATAATTTTCTTCATATGATTTCAATAATTTATTTTCTGATTCTACTTTTTGGGACTAGGGCCTATTTTTTATCTATTTTGGTGATGTAAATAGGGTAAAGGATTTCTTTGTTATAATTTTGTAATAGTATTTCGCTTTGTTACAAAGTTAGACTACCTTTAACTGTAAAACATTGACGATCGTCAATCAATAAAAAATAATTAACTATGTCCTTTATACTTTCAAAATATTCATTTAAGAGTAATGAGCTTTTAGATAATGTTAAGCCTGAATTTATGGTAGAATTGGAAGGAATTAAAAGTTTGAAGTCGTTTGCGAAAAATGATATTTTGTATGAAGAAGGTAGTGAACCTAAAGCGGTATACAGACTAACCAAAGGTAAGGTTAAAATTGAACAGCTCAATCAAGATGGTAAGACAAGAATAGTATACATCTATACACAGGGTGAGTTTTTTGGTTTTCGTCCTTTACTTAGTAATGAGAAACATCCTGTAACTGCAATATTTTTGGAAGAAAGCGAAATTGAAGTTTATGAAGGTCAGGAGTTTATAGATATTTCAAAGAGAGCACCTAATTTATCTTTTAATTTGGTTAAAATTCTGAGTTTTGAATTCAATGTTTGGATCAATTTGATTTCTTCTTTGTCCCATAAATCAGCCAAGGAAAAAATCGCTTTAATATTATTGATTTTGAATGAAAAATATAAAGAGGAAAATGAGAAATCAGAAATTACCATTACAAAATCAGATATAGCAAGGTATTCAGAAACATCTGAAGAAACAGTGGTTAGAGTAATTGGTTTTTTTGAATCTCAAGGAATCCTTGAAAATAAAGGACGCTCGTTAGAAATTATAGATCCCAAATTATTGTCGATAATAGCAGAGGGTTTTTAATTGGCTTTAATTTTAATCTTTGAAAAGAAAGAAAAAACCCTGTAAATTAGTTTTTACAGGGTTTTTTTAGTGGAACCGGAGAGAATCGAACTCTCGTCCAAACAAGCAATCAAAAAGCTTTCTACATGTTTAGTTCCTGATTAGATTTTCGACAAAAGGCGATGCCAGGAACAGCAACCTTTCGCTTAGCTTTATTAATGTCAGAAAGGATTTAAAGCATTACCTTTCCTAGGTTTATTTTTACGGTTCCCCTAAATCAAACGCCACAAACCAAGGCTTCTGAGGAGAATCTAGCTTTCCCACCTTGTGAGAACTAGGCAAATCGTACTATAATTCGGATTAAGCAGCTAAAGCGTAATTATTTTCGCCGTGTAAAAGTTCGGGACATTATATTTATGAGCAACACCCCAATGCTCAACATGCTTACAGATTAATTCCACTCGCTGTCAAAACCAGTCGGCCCCAGTAAGATTGCAAATCTACTAATTTATTATCAAATATTATTCCAAAATCGGTTCTCCTTTTTTTCGAATGTGAAAAGGATAATCACCAAACAATCCGGTCGCTAGTTTTAAGTAATATGTTTTTCGAGTGTACTTGTTTGAAAGACAGATTAATGTAGTTTTTTCCTTCATTAGTTTTACATAAGCAGAAGTATTTCCATGCCACCAGCCGTTATGATAAAATAATTGTTTTCCGTCTTCCCATTCTAAAAGTCGAATGCCTAAACCGTAATTTCTTTTGCCTCTGCTTTCATAACTGTATCCTTTATAGACTTCTTGTAATAGTTTTTTATTCAAAAAAGAAGGATTATAGGTGGCCAAATCAAATTTTAATAAATCTCTTGCAGTAGAATAGATGTTTTTATCACCATAAATATCATCCAAATGATTTAACGGGTATTTTATGTAATTCCCTTTATAGGAATTGCATGTAGTATCGGCATGCTTTTTCATGTCAAATACAAAAGTACTTTTCATATTAAGAGGTTCAAAAATCAACTTGCTCATAGCAGTTCTGTAATCCATTTTGGTAGCTTTTTCAATGATTAAAGCTAAAATGGCATAGTTCGTATTGCAATAACTGAAACGGGAATCGGTTTTGAACTCTAGTTGTATATTGTGTTTGTTGATAATAGGAATTAAGTCACTATTATGTAATGTATCACGTTTATTCCAAACATCCTTTTTATCAACAAAATAGCTATAATTGCGCAAGCCAGTTCTGTGATTTAACAATGTTCTGACCGTAATGTCTTCATAAGGAAAATCAGGTAAAATAGTATTTACTTTTTGATCTAATTGAATTTTTTTAGAATCAATCAATAAAAGTGTAGCCGTTGCGGTAAGTACTTTACTCACTGAAGCGATATGTAACGGAGTATTGGCTTCTATTGGAGTTTTCTTTTTGAAATCACTCATGCCGCTGTAATGTTCATAAATGATTTCCCCGTTTTGCGCAACCAAAATGCTTCCCGAAAAATCATTGGTGGCAAACTCTTTATTGTATAAATAGTTAAGACTATCAACAATCTGTTGTTTTTTGGTAGTATTTAAATTGGTTTTCTCAAAGGCAAATGGTTGTAAGGCATAAATGCCGTTAACTTTGGATTCTTCTTTAGTTTTTAAAGGTGTTTTTTTTTCTTTCGTACATGAAAGAACGGCAATTCCAGTCGCAATTATTGCGATATATTTTGATGCTTTTAAATAATTCATGGTGTAATGATAGAAGGGCAAATATAATTAAAGTTCTCTTTTTGAGGAATAGTTTTTACATGTTAATTCTACTTGATTTATGTCTTTTAAAAGTTATATTTGCAACAATTTTAAAGTAAATAGTGATTATTTATTTAAACCGCTAATTAACCAACAACAAATTATGAAATTCGGAATAATCAAAGAAAGAAAGAACCCGCCAGACAGAAGAGTCGTTTTTACGCCTGATGAATTGGTGAAACTAAAAGAACAGTTTCCACAGGCCGAAATTGCTGTGGAGGCCTCTGATATTAGAATTTTTCCCGATGCAGAATATACAGATTTAGGTTTTGATGTAACAAATGATGTGACGGATTGTGATGTTTTGATTGGGGTTAAAGAAGTTCCTGTTGATGCCTTACTTCCAAATAAAAAATATTTTTTCTTTTCTCATACTATCAAAAAACAACCTTATAATAGAAAACTGTTAGTGGCTTGTTTGGAAAAGAATATTGAATTAATCGATCACGAAACGATTGTGAATGCTCGCAATCACCGTTTGATTGGTTTTGGTCGTTATGCAGGAATAGTTGGAGCTTACAATGGTTTTAGAGCCTTCGGTATTAAATTTGAATTGTTCAATTTGCCAAAAGCAGAAACTTTACCGGATAAAGCTGCATTAGTGGAACGTTTGCGCCGCCCTGTTTTACCTCCAATCAAAATTGTATTGACAGGTCATGGAAAAGTAGGTATGGGAGCCAAAGAAATTCTAGATGATATGAAAATCAAACAGGTTTCTATTGATGATTACCTGTCTAAAACGTATACACAACCGGTATATACCCAAATTGACGTATTGGATTACAACAAACGAATTGATGGAAAACCTTCAGATAAGAATGATTTTTATACGAATCCTCAAGAGTATACTTCAGATTTTGAGCGTTTTACTAAAGTGTCTGATATTTTTATGGCGGGTCATTTCTATGGAAATGGTGCACCAGAAATTTTAACTCGTGATATGTTAAGAGCTGCGGATAATAAAATTAAGGTAGTGGCTGATATTTCTTGTGATGTTGCAGGACCAATTGCTTGTACTTTAAGAGCGTCAACTATTGCTGATCCACTTTATGGGTATTATCCAAGTGAAAATAAAGAAGTAGATATCAATCACCCAGCTGCAATAGTGGTAATGGCCGTGGATAACCTTCCTTGCGAATTGCCAAAAGATGCCAGTGAAGGTTTCGGAGAAATGTTCTTAGAACATGTAATTCCTGCATTTTATAACAATGATCAGGATGGTATCTTGGCAAGAGCGACAATTTGTAAAAACGGACAACTGACAGATAAATTCAACTATTTGCAGGATTATGTAGACGGTAAAGAGTAAATTTCCTAACGAATCAATAAGTAAATTAATAAAACTAAATTTTGAAGCCTCATTTTTTGAGGCTTTTTTATTTCTTTATTGCTACTATAAAATTCATAACGAAAGAATAGTCAAATTGCGAAATCTGATTTATTTTTGAATAAACTAAACCAATAATAAATGAAGAAAATAGCAGTTTTGTTCTTACTTATTTCTACAATTGGATTTTCCCAAAACTCAGATGAAGAACAACTAAAGGCAATCTATAATCAAGCGCTCACTAATTCTAAATGTTATCGATGGCTTGATTATTTATCCAATTCCATTGGACACCGACTCTCCGGCTCCGTTGGTGCTGAGAAGGCGGTTGATTATACGAAATTACAAATGGAAAGTTTAGGTGCCTTTGATAAAGTATACCTACAAGAAGTTATGGTTCCAAAATGGATCAGAGGTGAGAAAGAAACTGCATATATAGCTGATGGAAAGAAAAAAGTAAATGTCCCTATCTGCGCTTTAGGAGGTTCGGTGGCAACCTCAAATAAAGGTATTACAGCCGAAGTAGTGGAAGTTAGAACGATAGAGGAGCTACAACAGTTAGGTGAAGCGAAGCTAAAAGGAAAAATTGTTTTTTTTAACCGCCCGATGAACCCTGCTAATATAGAAGCGTTTCATTCGTATCGTGACGCTGGTGATCAGCGAAGGGTAGGTGCTAAGGAGGCTGCAAAGTATGGAGCTGTTGCTGTTGTGGTTCGTTCTTTGAACTTTAGATTGGACGATTTTCCACATGCGGGTAATACTAATTATGGTTCTCTTACTCAAGAACAAAAAATTCCCGCTTGTGCTATTAGTACCAATGGAGCAGAATTGCTGAGTAAAACCTTAAAAAAGAATCCGAAGTTGCAATTTTTCATGAAACAATCCTGTCATCAAGAAGCTGATGTGTTGTCTTATAATGTGATAGGAGAAATAAAAGGTTCTGAAACACCTGAAAATATAATGGTTGTTGGCGGTCATCTTGATTCTTGGGACTTAGCCGATGGTTCACATGATGATGGAGCAGGTTGTGTTCAGAGTATGGAAGTGGCTTCAATTTTTAAAAGTATAGGTTACAAACCTAAAAATACGATCCGAGTGGTTTTATTTATGAACGAAGAAAATGGTGGTAAAGGCGGCGATAAATATCAGGAACTTTCATTAAAAAATAATGAAAATCACATTTTTGCGATGGAAAGTGATTCAGGAGGTTTTACACCAAGAGGTTTTGCTTTGGAAGCAGATGAAAATTCCTTCGCTAAAATCTTAAGTTGGAAAACACTTTTTGAACCCTATTTAATTCATAGTTTTATTAAAGGTCATGGAGGTTCTGATATACAAGATCTGACATCCAAACGAATCGTAAAAGCAGGATTGCGACCGGATTCTCAACGTTATTTTGATTATCATCATGCAGCTAATGATACATTTGATGCAGTAAATAAAAGAGAATTGGAATTAGGTGCAGCAACAATGACATCGTTAATTTATCTTATCGATAAATACGGAATCTAAATCTATATAAATGGAAACGGCTCAATTACTAAATTGAGCCGTTTTGTATTTATTACTTAGTTGTTATTCCAATCAATTTTTCTTGAAAAGTACATAACAGTACCGAGTATTAAGAATAATCCAATACTACCAACCAATAAAGCATAGCTTTCTAATTGGATAATAACATAGATAAATGTGTATAAACCTAATAACGCGGCTCCAATGAGTAATGGAAATTTTCTGTCGTTCAAAATGGAAATGGAATATAGAGTTATCATGACAACGACGGATGAACCAGCAACTAAATAAGCCAAAGTAAAACTGGAATGTTCAGTAATAGCAATTAATAGTGTATAAAACATAATCAAGGCTAAACCAATCATACAATATTGGAAAATATGGATACTGATTTTACTAATTGATTGGATTAAGAAAAAAATCAAAAAGGTTAATCCAATAACTAAAAAGCCGTATTTGGAAGCACGCTCGTTTTGCTGATATTCATCAACAGTATCAATTAGTTTGACACCAAAGGAATACTCGTTCAAATTGGGGATTTTACTCTTATGTTGCTGTGAAAAGGATCTGTTAATGTCTAAAATCTTCCATTCTGCATGAAATCCTTTTTTATTCATGATTTTAGTAGTGTCATTGGCCGCAAATGCACCTTCGAAACTCGGTGAATCCCAGTCGGAATCAATATTTACCGTACTGGTTTTTCCTATCGGAATGAATTTAATACTATTACTACCGTTATATTTCATGTCAAATTCGAAATTAACAGTTCCATTTTTAACCAACTCGTTATAGTTGAACGGATTGGTTTCTAGAGTGCCGTAAAATGTATCCTGCTCGTCTTTGGATTCAAATTGTAATTTTTGATTGCTAACATTTAGTACTAAATCACTTTTGATACTTTTAAGATTGGTAGTTTTTACGACAACTGTAGCTTTGTCCCAGAGTACATCGTCTGGTTTAATTCCTAATTTTTCGAAATGAGTAGTGCCAAATTGTCCCTGAAAGTGCATATCCGCAGTATAGACTACATTGTTGTAAATACCTCTTTTTAAAGAAGTGTTTTTTTTCACATTGGATTTGGTATTGAGCTTTTCAGGAAAAAAATAAGCATAATCAGTAATGACTTTATTTTGAACTGTTATGACTTTGCCATTCGAAACATTGAATTCCTCATACCTTTTGAATGGGATTTTTAAAATTGGTCCATAAAAAACAACGTCGTTCCCCCAGAGTTGGGTAACTTCGTTTACAACTTCTTTTTTACGTTCTGAACGCTCAGTAATTAGTTCTTTGACTAATTGCAAAGGGATAAGCAGGAATAAGGTTAAAAAACCTACCATAATCATTTTTACCGTGTTGGATTGTAAAAATGAAAGATTGGATGGACTGTTTTGTGTTTCCATTGGATTGATCGATTTAATGATTAACAGTTATTGTGAAATAAAATAGTGCAATCGGGATGTTGGAGAGGACAATCAAAATTCGTATTAGATTAGCTTGTCTTTCCATTGGCTTAAGTAACAATTGAATAAGCAAATAAAGGAGTATTGTTGTATTGAAAGGTATTGCAAACACTACAAAATAGAAGCCTAAAAAGACTACAATGTCATTTGGGAATAATTGGTTGAACGAAAACAAAAAAGTGCCAATCAGAAAACATCCTATTGCAACTTTTGTTGGGAATGATAGGTGTTCTGTTTTAATAATCATATCCATTTTAATTAATATTAAAAGTTTGACGTAAAGTTGATGTGGGAAGATGAAGCAATTTCAAAAAATCTAAATGATAGAAAATGTGCGCTTTTTTTCCTTTTTGAAATGCAAGTTTAAATTGGTCAAATAACATCGGATAGAATAGAGTACCAGTTATCATGACCATATAGAGATACAGACTTCTTTTCCCATTTCCGAATAAAAAATATTGCATAGCAATTTCATCAGCAACAGTAATTCCTGTGTTTGTAAGAACGTGAATCACATCGTGATCTTCTAGTTTCTCTTGAATATCAAATTGGTTTGACGTCAGGAAGCGCCCCAAATCATTACCTAAGGAAAGTTCAGGGTAGGAGACAAGCTCTTCCTTGGTGATATTCCAGGGTTGGTTCTTTTTTATGAACTTTTGGTACGGTTTCTTACTCATTTCGTACATTTTTTCGATGAATCTATCTTTCATTTTAATTATTTAAAAGTACTTTGCATTTCAAAGTAAATGGATAAAAAAAAGGTTAATTGTTTGCGATTAATTTTTCCAAAGCATCTATATGATCCTGAAATGCTTTCTTTCCTGAAACAGTGGCTTTGTAGCTGGTATTGGGTTTTTTTCCAATAAATTGTTTTTCAACCACGATGTAATTTTCACTTTCCAGTGCTTTTGCATGACTGGCAAGGTTTCCGTCGGTGACGCCCAAGAGTTCTTTGAGTGCTGTAAAGTCCATGCTTTCATTGACCATCAATACAGACATGATGCCCAATCGGATGCGATGGTCAAAGGCTTTATTGATATTTTGAATAATATTTTTCAAAAGGTATAATTGTCAAAAACGGTTTCTAATAATGTTGATGCTGCAAGTTGTGATGGTGCAACAACTTTTTCGCGCAAAGGTATGTTTTTTCCGTAACGTTGTTCCAAAATTGCCGTTACTTTCGGATCTTTTAAATTAAAGGATTGTAAATATTCTTCTTTACACAATGTAATGTTGGCACCTTTTTGATAGATTTTCCAAACCAATTCGGAGCAATAAATTTTATCATCGTTCCATTCAAAATACAAATCATAATCCTTATTCAATTGTTTTGTGCCCTCTAATCGCATGGCGGTGCGCTTCTGATTGTTGAGTAGGAGTGTATCCTTAACTCGTTTAATCATATAACAGTTGTCGCGTCCGTGTTGAATCCATTGTTGTAATGGAGTTATTTTTACGGGTTGAACGGCTTCTAATACGAATTTCTCATTGTCTTTGGTAAAAATGATGCCGCAGTGGGAGAATTTAGAACGAGTTGCAATTCGTACCGCTTCACATTGTGATGATTCGGAAGTTTGAAAGATGATATCTCCATCTTTGGCAATTTCCATACCGTTATTTCTTGGAATAGCGCCAGATATATTGGATTTGTTGTAGAAATGCAAACCACAAAATACCAAGAGAATTCCCAAGAAAACAATAATAGCTATGCGGGATATCTTTTTCATGAATTATTTTCTATCGTATTTGAAATACATCATTGTACCATATAGTATGTGACAAACACCGAATCCAATCATCCAGAATTGCAAACCAAAACCATAAAATTCGACCGCCAACAAGCCTAAAACAATTTCGGTGATGCCCAAATAGCGAACATCTCTCAGTGTATATTTACTCGCGTTGAGACAAGCCAAACCGTAGAATAATAATGTGATTGGTGCGATTAGATTGTAATAGCCGTGGCGAAGTAAGAGCAAAGCAAAAACACCGCCGGTAACTAATGGAATGGCGAAATTGATAACCAATCGTCTTGAAACCGGGTTCCATACTTTTTCACCCATACTACGGGCTTTACGTGCCGTCATGATGTAAGCGGTAACCAATGAAGCCAAAAGTACAACAGCAGCAGTAATGATTATTTTTTTGAATGTGTCGGATTCCAACAAAATGTACCTGCCAATGTTCGTATCGATTAAATGATTTACATAACATCCACCGGCAATGGCATACAGACCAGCTAAAATACCTGATGATCCACTCAGGGAAATGAATTGGGAAGATTGAGACATCATTTGTTTGATGTCTTTAATGTCCTGCAAGTAATTTTGTGTGTCCATTTTAAAGTACTTTGAAAAACAAAGTAAAGGATATTTTAATTGGTGACCAAATTTATTTTCAAGTTTTTTACGAGTTTGTTGTTTTTGGTTTTTTGTTGATGGTTTGTTGTGTTTAAATACCCAATTTCAGGTATTAAATTCCAAATTGCAATTGTTCAATTCCTAAAGCTAGTGTTCAATTTTCTTTTGGTGGAGGTGAAATTGTTGCGATAAGGACTATATATTTCTTTACAGGAAGATAATTTTACTTTGTAAGTACGGAGTTTCTATTTAGCAGGAAGAAGTTCCAACTTGACAGGAGGGTATTCCAACTTGACAGGAGGGTATTCCAACTTGACAGGAAGGAATTCCAACTTGACAGGAGCGAGTTTCTATTTGACAGAAAGAAGTTACAACTTGACAGGAGGGAGTTTCTATTCAGCAGGAAGAAATTCCAACTTGACAGGAATGAATTACTATTTTACAGGAGCTTGTTTTCTGATTGAAGTAACAACTTCCTCTAAATCACTTTAAGGGAATGAATTAAAGGAAGCTGTATTTTGGAATTAAGATAATAGATTACAATACTTTTCTGAATCGTATGCCTTTGATCATGTTAAATTCAGGACTACCGGCGCCATAAATTGATTTGACGTATTTTTTTACTTCGGTGGCCACATCTACGAGACCGATGGTGTCGTCATACAATGTTCTGTCCCTCATTATTCTGGAGTTACTGACATTGACATAGGCAACTGACACCTCTTTGTTTTTGTTCAAGAGATCAGTTTCTTTGTTGTGTAAGTAATTAATTTTCAATTCGTCTTCGTTTGGAGTGTAACTTGGTTCCGATTTTAGCACCGATATTAGTGATGCGAAGTGGTGCACCTGTTGGTCGAATGAGAGTTGGCTCACACTTATTTTTACAGGAGCGGGGACGTTGAGGTCGGTGATGAGATTAATAGAGGTAGCTCTTCTTCCGTGTAGTTTTCGGTGGTATACTTTGGCGTTGTTCACCATTTCTTTAGGCGCATCTGTTACTTGTAAGGCGTTGATGAGTCGGGTTGACAAAGTTCTTAGATTTTGATACGCCATGATTCGGTTGTTGACCGCATTGTTGTATTCGGTATTTTTTTGGATGACATCTGCCAATTTTGCCTGTGCATTTGTCGCGATTAGGTTGAGATGGGGAATTTTCAGAGTGTCTTTTGATGGGTTGTAGTTGTTGCCATAGCCCGATACAAATTCGATAAGTGTTTGGAAATTAGCAAGATTTTTTGCGTGTCCCGTTTCTGCTGATGATGACATACTTTTTTTGTTTTTTTAGTTTGTAGTACTTGTTTGACCGTATTGATTCGTTTTACGGTTTTAAATTTGACAGAATTGTATTACAAAATGTATGCCGTTTTTCTTTTGGAATGTTAAATTTTCAGACTTCTTGGGTTATTAGATTGTTAGACTTCTTAGAATATTAGATTGTTAGACTTCTTAGATTATTAGACTTCTTAGATTATTAGACTTCTTAGATTATTAAATTTTTAGACTTCCTAGATTATTAGATTGTTATACTTCTTAGATTGTTGGGGTTTACGATAGAAAAAGGATATTATATGGTACGGAGGGTCCGCGTGAGCGGGTGTAGTGGCATCCTTTAGTAAGGAGATTGAGGGATCCGAAACGACTTACTAAAGATAGAACGGAACACGCGACCCGTAGGGGCACGCCATTGTTTTGAATAGTGAATTGAAGTTGGGCGAATTGTTTATAAAGAAGGTTGGGTTAGTATTTCAAGAAGAAATCCAACCCAACCTCAGATTGTTTGTATATATTACTCTAAATGTGAGATTTGATATAATTGATGATTTTTTGGAGGATTTCATCGACTGCATTTTGCTCGGGATTGAAGAGAGTGCCATCGAAATAGCGAGGATTTGTCCCGTCTCCCGTTGGCGAGCCATGATGTGCATCGATGGATTTGCGCCAAAATTCGGCGTGGTTTTTCCATTCTAAAACATTGACCAATCCGGGTTCTGCGAACCAAAGATTCCACGACAATACATTTCCGGGTTGTAGCATATTGCCGGAGCCCAGATTGAAAGCGTCCATAACCAGTTGGTTGAAATCGTCCACAATGGGATCTTTGGTAAGCTTGATGTCACCAATTTCAACTGCGATGTTACCGGTAGCAAAGGCTTCTGGATGTAAGGCGAAAGAAGGGTTTTCGAAAAGTGTGGAGATTCCACCGCGAACCGGGAAGATAGGTTGGTTAGGATTTCCAGGGAGATACGTTTGTACTCGGATGGCGTTGTCTTTATCTAAAGGGAATTTTGGCATTGAGTAGTGCAATAAAGGCCAAATTTCATTTATAGTATCGCCTTGTTTTTCGCTGGGTGAAAACCAGATTTTGCCTTCAACGGTCATATCGGCTGCCAGGTATTCGTTTTTATTGGCAGGTTTTTCGTTGACCCATCCTCTTTGGCCGGTTACGGTAACTTCCACATTCAAGCAAAGTTCATCTTTAAGCCAGATACCCTGTTGCGGACAAATGATAGAATATACCCTTCCTTCATCGGTATATCCAATTCTGGAGATATAAGGAGCAAACTGTTGGTAGCATCTTTTCGGATCGGCACTTCCTTTTTGTGTTTCCCAGCTGAATTCAGGCCATCTGACACCCATTTGACGTTGTAGGAAATTGATGTTATCCATATTGCCGAGCATGGGCAAAGAAGACAAATCTGCTGTTGGATATTGCATTGGAGAGTTGGCAGGAGGGAATCCGCCCACCCATCCGTTTGGAATTCCGGAATCTTGATTGGTTTGCATAGTTTTTAGTTTAGTATTTGAACTGTAAACTTACTGCGATAAAGACTCTTGTTGATGAGTAGAAGTACGTGTTTTTGATTAGATTATTAGATTGGTTAGATTATTAGACTTCTTAGATTGTAAGACTATTGGGAAACATTTCTAATGTAGTTTACTCCACTTTAGCGAAGCAGATACTTCTATCGCCTTGGAAAAATTCAATTTCGTAACCAAAAAGTTTTCTTTTGATGCGTTTTGGCGTCCATGCGTCACCACATTGAAACGTCAGTTCATTGTATTCATAAGTATAGTCGAGACTATATTGGCCTTTTTCACAAAGTGCAATAGAAGGATTTGGAGTGAACTCGAATGTTTGGTCAACTTTGAGAATCAGGGTGTATTTATCAAAATCTTCTTTAGGGATTTCACCACCTCCATCTACAATTTTATAAGTGCCTACCAGTTCACTTATAGTAGGTTTGTGGGAAAATGGACTGATTATTTCACTGAAAAAGAAGAAGCATCCTGGCATAGTCATTAGAAGTACACATATGACAGCACTTGTTTTATCTTTTTTTATTCGGCTTTTGACCAAGTTGATACTTCCAAAAATAAAAAGAACAACTATGATTATGAATTCGAACAATAATCCCAGAGCTTCCATGTTTTCTATGATGAGTTCTTTATTTTTTTAGCGAGTGGTTACAACTTACTTTTAATATAATCATCAATTTTGCCTTGATCGAATAATTTTACGGCTTTCTCCATTTCTTTATTTTTTACAATGTCAATGCCTTTTTTGTATACTTTAATCATTGAAACAATTGCGGCTTTCGTTGCTTCAAATTTGGATGTATTGGTTTTGTTCAGGATGTTGTATTTGGCATAGCTGGCTAAATACAAACCCAGAAGTTGTTCGTTTTTATCATAAAGCTTGATAAGAGGTTCGCTTACTTCTACAGTAACGGTTGGACTACCTGTTAACCATTGTAAAACAAAAGTATTCACTTCACGTCTTTTTACCTTGTCTTTGTCCAAATCGGTTTCTTCCAACCATGTTGCAGCGTTTACGACATCATTTTCGTAAGTTTCAAAATCGGCCGGAGCTTCTAGTTTTACATTTTGTGGAATATCAAATTTAGTCTGACTGAAAGTGGCTGTTGTGAATAGGAAAGTTACTGATGCTATGAAAAGGATTTTCTTCATAATTTTTTGATTTATTTTACTTGATTATTTTGAATTCTACTGGGAAGACATTTCCATCAATTGAGGCATGACCGGTTACGATTCCTTTTTCAATTTTTTCAAACGTAACGTGCATGACCACTCCTGGTTTCAAAAAATTGGGTATCGTAGTTTCGATAAGTGTTGCATCATATTCGCAGTCGTTGATCCAATTTAAGGTAGATTTGATGATGTATTTACCATTCTCTACATATTCGGTGTGTGTATTCCCTTGAATGATTACATAACTGTTTTTATTCGCTTCTTCGGTATATCTCATTTTGATGTCTTTCAGTATTTTACAGTCAGTAGCTTTCGCTTCCTGTGCAAAACTGTTGATTCCGACAAATAATAATGAGACAATTGAGATGGATTGGAATAGTTTCATAAGTAATGATTTTAGATTGGGTTGGTAAATGTATTGAAAAGTTGGTTAAAAAGTTAATTACTGCTTTTAATTTGAACTTTTGCCCATTCAATGATTTGTGGGTAAAGTTCGGTTATTGTTTTAGAAGGGGATTCATTTCGGAGCGCATTAAATTTATCATTAAAATCTTTGAAGTTTAGAAAACCTCTGTCTTCTGTATTCATTTTTATTTTTTCAGCGATAACCAAATTAGCGGTTTCCGCATCATAATTTTCCAAAACCCAAATATTGAAAACCGCATGTGTCATATATTCATTGAAAACCGATTGTGGATTATTGTAATGATTGTTTTTTTTAGACCAGATGTTCGCATTAAAAACTTCAGCAATTTCTTTTCTGTATTTATTGCTGACAGGATTGACGTAATTATGATCTATTTCTGTGAAAACTACTCCCGAAAATAGCGCTTCTTTTTGTTTTTCGGTCAGTTCCGTTCTTTGGTCATACCTATCGGCATTGCAAATGAACATAATGGTTTCGCCAAACAGCGATTTTGTTTTTGGGTTGGCAACCACAAAATTTTGTGTGCTATGACTTCCTGTGATGAGTGGTGAAAAGATTACTTTGTAAGCATTATATCTATTTGGAAATTCTTTTTCAAGCCACGTCCACATGTTTTGTATTGGTAAAAGTTGTTTTACTCTATCGGTATCAACAGCATAGTATTTTTTATTTTTCTTATAGAATTTTCTGAAATTAGATTTCTCTGCAAAATCCTGAACTAAGGGCAATAAATCTGTAAATAAATTGGTAAAGCTTTTATAGTCTTTTCCATAAACATAATTGTATGTTGCTTCCTTTACAATTTTATTGTTTTGGAATTCATAGATAAAACTGTTTTCCCTGAATTCATAATACAGTTGCAATGCTTTGGTGTTATCAGAGAAGTTTAATTTCTCAAAAATAGGATGATTTAAATACGGTTTGAAGTAGCTTTCAACGGCTTTGTAATATGCAGTGTTTTTATGTAAATGTGCTATTTTGTTAGCACTTGGCGATAAAGACAATAGAATATTGGCCAATTCATATACTTCGGGTGTTTCAATAGTTATTTTTCCCTGATTGGCATCGATATAATCCTGAGAAAAATTAGACGGAGCTGCATTGTATCTGAAAGCGACAACCGTTTTTTTCTTTGGAGTAACCACTGTAACATAACTTTTTCGGGCGTAGGGATAATTATCCGCTTTGATTCGAAGTGTATCCTTTCCGATGATTGCCGAAGTGATCAATCCTTTTCCACTGTTGGTACCCGGACTAATGGTATCTCGTTTGCTTAAGTCAACTTTTAGAATTTCAGATTGATCAGAGAAACGAATTTTTAAGGTATCAGAATCGGAATAGTAAATCTTTTCGATTTTTTCAATGATTTCCTGTCCGAAAGTAGCATTGACAAAAAGAAGCAAAATGATTGTATATTTCATCAGTTAAAGTGGAGTTTTAGGTATTTGCGATTATTTTCCAGTTTCAATAAACTGCAATGCGCGTTCCAATACTTCATCCTTGCCTTCGAGCATTCCTTTGATAGTGGGTTTGATTGCAATGTCTGGTATTATTCCAATTCGTTGTGTTTCCCGACGGTCGGGATAATAGACACCCAAGCCGGTAAAACTGGAATGAAAAGCCTTCATATAGTCGATATCGGTCACATTTCCGTCGGCGCCTGCGGTCTGACTACCGATTAGGGTGGTGTTATCGGCAGTTTGAAAGCACATGGCAGTCCATTCGGATTGACTTAACGATGCTTCGTCGATTAGGACAATTACTTTGCCTTTATAATTATTGTTGTTTTGAGTGCCTGATGTAGTGCCTTCTTGCCAAAAAAACCTACCCGGGTAGCTCAAATCGGGAGCTGTGTAAACGGCAAATAATTTTTCTTTAGAGTTTATGAAAGCTGAAATAGCTTCATAGGTTCCATTCGGATAATTTCTTAAGTCGAAGACAATGGCTTTGGTAGATTGCAATTTTTCAATCATTTCAGGGATATCTTTGATATGTAAAAAAGCCATATTTACATAACCAATATTATTTTCAATTTGTTTGAATTTTACTTTGGATGCTTTGTATTTTGGAATTGATTTTAATACATATCTGTTTTGATTATAATCGGCCCAATTGATCGTTTTTGACAAGTATTTGCCATCGGTTAAAAATTCCAGTTTGATAGTGTCTTCTTTACCTGATAAAATGGGTTCAATGATGTCGTGTAAAAAGCGGGAATCATTTGATGCGCTGATTAAATCTGTTTTTTCTGCAATAATTTGTTCAATACTTTTGTCATTAATTTTGGTGATTATATCGCCCACTTTAACCCCATTGCTTTCGGTGAGATCCGGGTTCAGTATTTCGGTCACAATCATTTTATTATCGATAATTTTAGCAACCATCGGTAGGAAGTGTCTACGTGTATATCTGTAAAAAACCACATGAGAATCATTGATTTTTGCAGTTAAAGCCTGCATAGTCAAATAAAATTCGTCTTCCGTTTGCGCATTATAAAAACGAGGAATCATTTGTTCCAAAGTAGCATCCCATTTCACATCCATTACGTATTTGTAAGGGAAGAAATATTCGATCAAATTCCAATAGGTGAACAATGCTAAAATTCGATCATTTTTGTCCGTGCTGTTGAAATTCGTAAAATCTTCATTTTTGATAAAAATGTTCCCAGCCATATGTTTTCCAACATAGAAATGTTCTCCCTGGAACCTATTTTTTTCTATGAATTTGAGTTTTTCTGACAAACTTTTGGTAAACATTTTAGAATCGTCTAACCAGGATAAATCAAAGTTTTTATCGAAATATTCCAATTTTTCTTTTGGTAGGATAGGAGCAGTCTTTTGTAAATCGCCCAGCGAATTAATCCAGTTTTCCAAAACAAGCGAAAACTCCTTCTTGTTTTTTGCCTGTTCTATTTTTGGCAGATTTTCCAGTAATTGAGCGTTCCAGTTAAAATCACCATTAGCTACTTTGGGATGATAATATTTTAGGAATCCCCAAACTTTACAGGTTGTAGTTAATTTTTGGGATTCAGTAAGTGTGGTTTCGGCGTTTATAAATTGGAAAAAGAACAATGCCAATAGAATTAGTAGTCTTTTCATGAAATAAATAAGTTAGTGGCGACTATTACTTTGTTTTACTCTTCAGTTGCTGGTTGCACTGTTTCTGCTTTTCCGTTTTCAATAATGATTTTTGTTGCACCCGCTCTTTGAGTCATTACTTGCTTTCCGATATCTTCCAAGCCTTTACTTTGATAAATTTTCATGGCTGTAGTTACATCAATTGCCTGTCGGGTTTGTTCGTCCAAATCGAATGTTAGTGTTATGAAATTCAAATGTACACCAAGCGGTTCCAGTACTTTGTTGCTTTCAGCTAACAAATGTGCTTCCATATCGCTTTGATCAAGTTCTACGATATCGGCATTGATGAAAACCCCTTTTGCCACATCTTTAATTCTTTTGTCGATGACCATGTTTTCGGCACCTTCGAAAGCATTTCCTATTGCTTCTTCGTTATCGGCATCCGTATTTGCTTTACCCAGAAATTTTGCTTGTTTGATAAAAGCCAAAGGAGAAGTGATCGAATAATCATAATCGATATGCACTTTGGCTCTGACTCTGTCTTTTAGATTGGAGATGAATTTACTTTCACCTTGCATTGGGTAATTCGGTATAACGACTTTCATATAGCAAGCATTTAATCCTCCTTTTGGAACCGCTTCGCCCGCTTTGATTTCTTCCCAATTCATACCACAGTCGTTCGAAACAACTACTTGCTGATTGGATTTGGCATAACTACAACTTTGTAAAAACGAAGTAGTTACTAAAAGCAAGCTTACCATTGCGAATTGAAGAAATTGTCTTTTTTTCATAATTTTATATTTTGGAATAGAATTCGTATTATAAGTATCTATATAGAAATATTGTTACATGTATTGCTAACGTTAGAAGGAAACTTGTATTATTGTAAGTTACGAGAATCCATTTCTTTTTGCATTTCCCTTTCCAAAATTTTATTATTTCTTGAATTTCTGAGGATGAGATAAGTAATTATCAAAGGGAAGAAAGTGAAAAATTCCAAGCCATTTTTTACAGCGCTATAAATGGCAATTCCAAGTGTAATCCCAATGACCACCGCATCGACAATTTTATTGGTTTTCAATTTTTTCAATTTTTGTACAAGTTCTTGGTCGCTCAGTTCTGTGAAGTTTTCTGGTTTCATGTTTATCTGTTTATTGGTTTAAATGTATTCTAATTAAGTGTAAATAGTTATCCGTTGGGATTGTTTTTTTCTAACAATTTGTTCTTTAATAGTGTTGCAACTTTTTGAATTACGATGGCTAATACTATACCGATAATTAATCCGCCGATAAGTCCTGTTGTCAATCCGACAATTATAGCTTTTGTGGTGCTCCACCAATGTATAATTTGATTTAAAAGCCAAAATGCTACCATGCCAATTACTGCAAAAGAAAAGGTGGAAAAAACCATCATGAATGTCCGAAACCCAGCCGTGACCGACTTTTGATGTATTCCAACAAGTACTGAAGTTGATAAAGCTCCGAAGGTTATTCCACAGAATAGTAGTACAAGCACCAAAACTGTTACGACAATTGCTGCAATCACACAGATACAGATAAATGCGATACCCAAGAGTAACATTGCAAATAAAAACAAATTGAATTCTTCATCGATTGGAATATCGTTTTGCAAAAGGGAATTTAAAAAATGAGTCAAAAGTAAAGTTGTTGTTTTGGGTGATTAATTATGGTTTAAAAATTACTTGCAATAATCAGAAATTCCATCTTTTGAAATGACAAAATGATTGATTTTTCCTTTTTTATAATTCAAATGTATAATCTTAGTGGCATATACTTTTCCAGCAATTGGTAAATCAAAATCGGTTATTTCAATTAAGCCGGTGTTGCCAACTATCATCAAGACCGCATTATTGTCATTCAATTCTGCATTGTCATATTTGGTATGTATTTTATTGTCGTACTTTTCATTGCAATTCATGTTTATAGGACCTAACGATACAATTTTATTCATTGGTTTTGTAAAACTAGGAACAGTAACAGGTAATTTACAGATTATGCTATGTTTGTTTTTGTCAAATGTTCCTGAAGGAAGACCAAAAAAAGCATCGACTTCATTTTCATTGATAGCAAGATTGATTTCGAAAACGGCTTGATTGCTGAATAATGTAATTGAATTCAAATGGTTATAGTAACGTAAACCCAACCAAAGTAGGGCAGATAATAGAAGTAGCGTTAAAAAAAAATTCTTCATTTAGGATTTAGTTTAATGAGATACATTAACAATTAAAAAAATGACTTTAATTATTCAATATATTCGAACGTGTTATAATTGAATTTATGTGTTGTTTTTCCAATTGAATCGTAACCAATTTCGATTCCGATTTCTTTACCATTTGAATATTCGCCGGTTTTTCTGATTTTACCATTTTTGTGAAAGCAATTGTATTTACCGTTTTTCAATCCATTCGTATTTTTAGTAAAAAGGCATTGCACTTGGCCATTACTGTAATATTCATTAGATTGTATTTCAATATCATTTTTAAAAAAGGAAATTGAACGGATTGTTCCTTTTGGCTTTTCATCTATTTTAAAAAAGGTTTTTGCTGCTAAGTTGTTATAGATAATAGGTTTTGGGGTGAATTCTGTTTTGGAAGTATCTTCAAAAATTTCAGTTGCATTTTGTGCAATTAATTGTTTGATTTCCTCAGATTTTATTTTTTTTAAGGCAAATATTTTTTCACTCAATGCAATCATTTCCTGTTGCTTTTTCAGATTGAATGTAACCTCTTTTTTGCAGCCTATGGCTGTTAAAAGTATAAAGGATAGGATACTTATTTTCTTCATCTTAGTTTTTTAGTGCTTTCAGAAATTGCAAGTACACTATATGTTTGCTAATTCACATTTTTACAACGTAGTTGTAATAAATTTCAGATAAAGATAACATTTTACAGAATAAAACAAGTAAATAGTTATTGCATAATTGCATTTATACTTCTGTACTATTTTTCATTTGAAGTACTTCAAGTACTGCTTTTCGGGCTTCCTCAGTTAAGTATTCTTGATTAAGTTTTCTGTTCAGCTCGTCTTCGGATAAATTTTTAAATTCGCGTTTGAAAAACTCGATTCGGGTGTTTTTTCCGATTTCCATTTCTTCGACTGAAGGAGCAAACCATTTTTCTTTTAAGTGTATCACTTCATTTCGTCTCTTATAAACTAATAGTATTAAATAAAGACTATCTGTAATATTTATTTCAATGTACTTCAACAAACCTATTGATAAGTTAAAAATCAGTGTGAATTTCAGTAGGTTAAAAGTAGAAAAAAGTAAAATTGCGATTAAAATGGCTAAACTATTATCATAGGATTTTCTATAAGTGATCGTAGCTAATGATAATCCGATTATTCCGAATATAAAATAAATATCCAATTCTAGATTGAGACACAAAGAGGAGATAACATTGATCCAAAGTATTGCAATAAGTATAATCTCGGTTTTTATATCTTTCATTTTTATTTTTATAAGGTATTAGGATCGGTGTAAACTTTTTTACTTTAAAAAATCTTCTATGTAATTTATAATTGTTTTGGTTTGCATCATTACGCTCAAATGTCCTTGTGCAGGAACTATAGCTAACTGCGATTTGGGCATGGGTTGCATATCTGCTGTAATACCACCACCCAATAGTTGATAGGTTTTCATTAATTCCACTTTATCGAGTCCGTCATTGTCTCCAGCAATAAGTAAGACTGGAGCCGTAATTTTTGCAATGTTTGCATCACCACAGTTGAAGGGTTCTTTAGCAAAAACAAACATTTGTTCTAAAAATTGGCGCCATTTTGTTTTATCAGGAGCAATTGCATCGTAGGCTGTTTTTAGTGGCGAGTTGTCGAAAAATTCGGGTTTAAAACCTTCAAAAGCATTGTTCACAATGGGTAACCAACCTTCGGTTTTGTAAGTAGAAGAGATGATAATTAATTTTCGCAAGCGCTTAGGACTTTGAATGGCAAATTGGTAAGCAATTGAACCACCTATGCTAAATCCTGCAACATCTGCCGTTTCTATTTTTAAGTAATCCATTACACCTTCCACATCTTTTGCCAATGTAGTAATTTCTAATTTTCTATCGGAATAGGGTGTGTGACCATGTCCTTGGAATTCAATGGCAATTACTTTTCTGGTTTTTGCTAGTTCGGGTAGTAATTCAGACCAATTCATTTCGATAGTATAAAAAGCACCATGTAGAAGAAAGAGAGGTTGTCCTTCTCCATATACCTCATAATATACTTTGGTACCATTGGTTGAGGCAAATCCGCTTTCTTTCGGTTTCATTTTTTGTCCAAAAGAGGGAAAAGCGACACTAATTAGAAGTACAAAAAGAAAAAGCCCTTTCGTAGAAAAGAATGTAGATGCTGTTTTTTCCATGACGTACGTTTTATTTTTTGCTTGCCAATAGTTCAACCAAATAGTTCAATGTAGCTGTGAATCCTTCTTTGAAGCCCATTTCAATCATTTTTTGCATTCGTTCCAAAGAGTCATTTTTTATGGTAATAGTCACTTTTGTTATACCATTTTGTTCACTAAAGTTCAAATCCCAATCCGAGCCTTGTGGGTCAGGATTTTCGTCTTTATCTGCAAAAGTACTAAAATATTTAAAGTTGGTTTTTGGTGAGATTGCTGTGTATTTTTGAATTTGCCAAAATTCTTGTCCTTCGGGACTCACCATGGCATAAAACCGACGGCCACCTACTTTAAATTCCATCACTTTTGTTTTGGATTCGAAAGGTTTTGGAGCCCACCATTGATCAAGAATCTCGGGTAGGGTAAACGCATCCCAAACCAACGAAAGTGCTGCATCAAATTCTCGCTCTACCACAACTGTTTTGGTAGCTTTGTCTACGGTAAAATCAAAAAGTAAATTGCTCATTGTTTCTTTTTTTTAAGTGTTGTTAATACGTTGTCTAATTGATTGAATTGCTTTTCCCAAATGGATCTGAATTGCTCAATCCAATGATCAATTTCTTTCATTTTGTCAATTTCAAGAGAATAATAAATTTCTCTTCCCTTTTGTTGTTGTTTTACAAGTTCACACTCTGTTAAAATGCGTAAATGTTTAGAAACGGCTTGTCGTGTTATTTTGAAGTTTTCGGCGATAGCGTTTGG
This sequence comes from Flavobacterium sp. GCM10023249, assembly GCF_042653365.1. Taxonomy (NCBI): domain Bacteria; kingdom Pseudomonadati; phylum Bacteroidota; class Flavobacteriia; order Flavobacteriales; family Flavobacteriaceae; genus Flavobacterium; species Flavobacterium sp. GCM10023249. The sequence continues at coordinate 22,016 of NZ_JBHSHZ010000008.1, read as the reverse complement.
TGTTAAAGCTTGTAAAGATAATAAGACGATTATGGCTCGTCTTGTTGGATCTGCGACAGCTTGAAAAATGTCTCGTCTCATTTGCGATTGATTTAAATATGAAACTATTCAGTTGCAAATATATGTGCAACTTTTTGGTTTCGCAATTTTTTTCAAACTTTTTTACAAAATTTCAGGAATTGGTAAGAATTTACAGCAAAGAAAATCAAGGAGTTAAATACTCAGTAGTAGGGTTAAGTAGCTAGAATTTTAGATGTCAGATTTTAAAGTTGCTGGAATTAAAGACTGTATTTTTTTTCCAACTGACTCATATGTGTCGTCAATTCTTCCGTAAATAAATTGAGTTCGATTGCACTTGATTTTAGGTTAGAGACTAATTTTTTCATGTCTTCATGTTTAAGTTCAGCGCCATCCTCAATAAGATTCATTATCCCCAAACAACGTACTAAAGGGCTTCTAACTCGGTGAGATGTCATTGTAAGCATTTCTTTTAACTTCTGACAATATTCTTTATTGAGTTCGTCTACTAATTTTTGATTGGTAAGATCACGAGTAAGTTTTCCAAAGCCAATTACAGTCCCGTTTTCATCATGTATAGCAGTTATTAAAACGCTGCCCCAAAAGGATGAACCATTTTTTTTGATTCGCCATCCCTCAACCAATGACTTACCATTTTTTCGGGCATTTTCCAAGAGTAGATCAGGAATTTTATTGTCAATATCTTCTTGATTGTAAAAACATTTGAAAGATTTCCCTATGATTTCTTCACTCCAATAGCCTTTAATTTTTTGGGCTCCAGGATTCCAAGATTGAATATTTCCATTGATATCAAGAAAGAAAAAGGCATAATCTTCCATTTCGTCAATAGCTTTCAGTAGAACTTCGGATAATTGTTTACTTTTCATTATTCAAGTCTTTAAATATAATGGAACAATATTTAATCTTGTAGTCTTTTTCGTAAATATAATACAAAATTGGATTGTTACAAACCTATATTTGAAAACTAAATTTAGAAAGTAGTAAATAAAAGAACAGAGCTTTTGGATAGATGAATTTTTAATTTCCAAAAAGCTACATCTATTGCTTTCCTCTAATTCTTTGCTTTTTCGATACCATCTAATGAACCCGGAGTTTTGCTTTGTGCACTCATAGTCAAACAAATAAAAAAAATCACCCTACAAAAGTCCATGAATGTCCAGTTTGTCGAGCAATTCCTAAAAGTATTTTATTTTTTATGAGTTAAAGAGATGTGTTTTTTTGTTATATTCTACCAAATTGCATGTTTTGTAACAATTGTGTCTTTGTGAATGGTCTCAATCATTTTGTAACCACTCTCAATATACGTTTCTTTTGATTTTACCTTTTTTCCATCGTCAAAAGTAGCAGTAATCGTATAGGCATTTTCTCCCGGAGAGTTAAAAGAAATAGCTCCATTCTCATTATCCTTAATAGTTACAATCTCACTTTTACCGTTTTCATGGAGTAATTCTACAGATTGGATATTTTTACCACTTCGATTTTTTAAAACGATACAAACTTCACCTTTCGCTAAATAATTGCAGGATGTATCTTTTTCTTTACATGATTGAAACAATTGAAATGGTATTAATGCTGTTGCAATGAATAGGGTTGTTTTCATTTAAGTAGTGTTTTTTAAAAAGTTGAACTTCTTAGGATTGCGCTTAAAGCTATCAAATCAATTAATGTGTGCAAAATAATTAGGACGTAAATATTTCTATATTTCCAGTAATAAATGGAAAACAGTACACCGATAACAAAAGGTCCAATTAAATTTTGGAATGTTCCATATCCTGAATGCAAGGCACTAAAAAGTAGTGATGTAAGTAAAATAGCTACCCACGAATTTTTGAAAATTACTTCCAATCGAGGCTGAATATAACCACGAAAAATATATTCCTCAACTACGCCTGCGGTTATTGCAACTACAGGAATTAATAATTTGCATTGAGAAATGATTGATTTCAATGCCTTTAACTTTTCACTCACCTGACTCAGACCTGCAAACGAAAGAGCAATTTTAATAGGTATCATGAATACAATGATTACAATCCAAACCACTATAATATGGGATATGAAATGCAATAGTTTGTAGTTATGATTTTCCCAAAGCAATAGTTTTTGTTTTTCAATGCGAATTGCATAGAACCAAACCAATAGTAAACCAATCCAGTGTAAAATCCTTGATGAGATAAGTGTTGTTATAGTTGGTTTTTGAATCTGGAATACCCAGGTAGAGAGCAATGAGTTTATAAAAGTAGAAGTAATTAAAAAAGATAGGATAAGTGTAATTCCTATAATCATTAATTTCTTGCTCGTGGTATTGTCAGAGGATTGCATTATTTGAAAGAGAATCGGGTTAAATTTGAGGTAAGATGAGATGGTTTTATGCCGTAAAGAAAATTTTTCTTTGAAACTATTTAGAAAGGATTGGAGGCAAAATTGGAATTGACTCTTCAGATGCGTGTAAAGAAGAATTATATTTTACTTGAGGCTAGAATGTAGTATCGAAATTATTCTTCAAGCTGATCTTCAATTTTCAATAACTTATCAAATCTAAAATCAACCAAACTTCCTTTTCGAGTATTTTTTTTTCCTTTAATATCAATTGTTTTCTTTTCTATTAGATCGGTCACTTTTATCCCTATTAATGTATGATTTTCAACGGCATAATAAGTGTTGTATATGACATATTTAAAGTTTTCATTAGTGAAGGTTACATAATTCAAATCCATTCCTTCATTTTGTTTACCACCACCTCGAAGATAAAATGAATAAGTAAATTTGTTCCAACTTTCTTTTGTTTTATCCGGAAATTCAAAGTCCACTTTTGACTTAGTTCCAAATCTATAAATAATGTATTTATGGTTTTGATCTTTTGCCAAAACCATTTTTTTTCCATTTTGAGTTTCGAAACTGTAAATCAATTGTTCGTTAGGTAACAGATAGTTTTGAGCAAAAATAAAGTTAGTACATACCAACATTACTATTAAAATAAAGTTTCTTTTCTTCTTTTTTGGCATTATTTAAAATTTAGTTTTATGCGAATAGTGTTATTATTACACCAATTTTATGAAGCTGAAATTCTGATTTCGAACTTTTCAATAGGAGAGAATGCAAAAATACAAAATGATTGCTCAAATTATCAAACATAGTGTTATTAGTAAAGAAAAATGTTGTTTGAAGTTGTATTATAAGTCAAGATCAAGCCCTGTCCACTAGCTAAATACAAATAATCATATTGATTACTTAAAATTTCGCTTTCACTTTTGTATGTTTCAACAACTCTCTTAAAGAACTATCAACTCAATGCCTTTTGGTTACTTTATCCAATACCATTGGTTTTAAAGTTTCAAGGACGATCAGTGTATTTCCACCTTTTGGACTTGCAATGGTTATTTCATAACCATGCTGTTTTGCTAGGGGGTAATTTTTTTTATTTACATTTCTTACAGTATAAATAAATCATTTCGTCAACGTTATTGTCCCCCATTTTTTTGCCTTCAAAAGGTCAGCACATGGGTTTTCAAAACAATCGGTTTTCTTATTTAGCTTTTCACTTGCGGGTATTTTATTAATTTTCTGAACACCCCGATTGGCATATGCTTCCTTATAATCTGGATTATAATGTATTGCTAGATCAAAATCTTTAATTGAACCATCAACGTCCATAATGTTACTTTTAGCGGTGCCACGTAAAAAGTAGATTTCAAAGTCGGTGGGAACTAATTCTAATAACTTGTCAAAATAGTGTATAGATTCTTCGTTCTTATGAAGTAACATTTTTATTCGACCTAAGTAGTAGAATGCCGCTTCTGCTGATTTTCCTTTAGGGTCAAGTTCCAATGCTTTGTTGTAATCTTTTATGGCAATGTCATAATTGTTTAAATAAGAATACGACTTAGCTCTGTCAATATAAGTAGCTGGATCAATTGAATCAAGTTTGATTGCTTGATTAAAACACAAGATTGCATTGTCGTAATTTCCTTGACCATTTAAGGAAAATGCTTTGTAAATGTAGGACATTTTAAGTCCGTTCTTCGTTTTTCCATTTTGTATTGCGATTGAAAAGTGTTTCTCTGCTTCACTATATTTTTCTGCTTTCAGAAGAGTTATCCCTTCGCTAAATGCTTTTTGAGATTCTTCTTGTGACCTTGCAATCAATGTTGTCAGTAAAAATGTAATGATTAGAAGTAAGTTTTTCATTGTTGTGGTCTTTTTTAAAGAATGCTTAATATTACGAAACTTAACGTAGTAGCCGAATGTTCTGAAGGATTAATTCTGGCTAAAATAAGATTTTCTGTCATACATGAACAAGAATTGCAAAAAGTTGAAGCAAAATAGGCGAATCATATACTGATTTGTAGCTATTGTGCCATACCACTGTTCCGCTTCGGATGATGTATTTATTTTATATTGAATTTATTTCTGCTAAAAAATTGAAATAGCATTATAATTAGCATTAATACGGTTATTATTAAGCTAAAGAAGAAAATTGCAACGGCACCAGAAGCACAATTATTTCCAGTGTCTTTTAATGAATATATAGAGAGAACAAAACTTAAAATGGTTATGGCGAACTGTAGAAGTAAACTAATAATACACACAATGATAAATCTAATTTTTAGAGATTTATTCAATGATCTATTTCCAACTTTATATTGAAAAATTGATGGGATGAATAGTAAAAATAGTGAAAAGAGTGTTAGCATTTTTCTGTTTAGTCAAAAGTTAGGTTTCCAGAAATAAGTATGCTGAAATCGATTAACTTATTTAGGATTCTCAAATGAAGGTGAGTAGAAGTAATTACATATAGCATTTTTTTAAATGGTACTAATTGATTTGTAAAGTCTGCTCTATTCTTTTCATTGTGCTTCTAGATTCGTTACTATTCTCGTTATTATCGGTCAGTGCATCTTGAAATACAAGTAAACTCTTGTTTCCGCTTTTGTCAATTATTTCAAAAACGTCTATTTCAATGGGAACACCAGAAAGCATTGCAGATAACTTCATTCCATCTAATCTATAGGTGTTTATTTTCTTAGTAATCTTTTTTGTTGAGCAGTTCGACTCTCCGAATTGACTTATCATTTCATTGACATATGTTTTCACGTCCAATTCAACTAGTGGTCGTATGATCATAATTTTAAAATCGTTGCCTGATAAAGTCCAAATGTCATTGGTGGTTGATAAATCTGCTTCGAAAGTATAGTTTCTTGGATATTCAAATTGAATATTATTGTGGGGGAACAGTTTCCAATCATAAACACTAATTATTGTTGGTGTTCCTTTATCTAAACCCGTCCATTTTTTGGATTGATTTTCTATAAAGTATTCGGTTCTATTCTCTGAAGTTAGTTCAAAAATTAATGGTGGCTCCTCATCTTTAGCTAAGTCAACTTGAAAATCTTTGAAGCTAATTTTCGATTCTTTTTTCTGGTCACAAGAGGTTTGAGTGAATGCAATAATGATTGAAACTAGAAATAGGGATATTTTTTTCATAATGTTGTACTACGTTACTCCGGCTTCATGAAGTGGCTCACTTTTAGCTGAATATATTTTACACAAAGCTAAAATATAATAGCGAAAAAGGAATATGAATTTAGCAATATTCCTTCCATTTTATGAAGCCGCCGTTATGAGCCGCAAGAGTAACATATAAAATGAAATTAACGCAGAGATAGTTAGTATCCATTTTAAAAAAATAGTATCCTGTATCAATTGAAGAAGAGTTCATCAAATATTTTAAAAAATAAACTTCGTATTGAGTTGAACTTTTTGGACAACCTATTTTCAAATTCTTCTTTCTTCTTTAATTTTTCAATTTAAAAAACCATTTTCCACCATTCTTCAAAATTTCGATTTTCAGTTCCCAAAACAACTTTTTCTCCAATCTTAGGTGTTAGAAGCTTAAAATTAAATTCTCCTTCTCGATACAATTTGGATACTTTTTCTAAAGGCTCATCCCATGGGTGCATTGCTAATTTAAACTTTGATGAATGTATTGGGATTAATTGTTTTGCTTTTAAATCGGTAGCCGCTTTTAAAACTTGATCCGGCAGTAAATGTATAGCTTCCCAAGCAGCATTATATTGTCCATTTTCTAAAAGAACTAAATCCAAAGGGCCAAATTTATCTCCAATTTCTTTAAAATGATTATCATATCCACTATCACCTCCTAAAAATATTTTTTTATTTGAGGTTTCTACTACAAATGATAACCAAAGTGTATTGTTTCTCTTCAATCCTCTTCCTGAGAAATGTCGTGCAGGTGTTGTGTGTAGTTTTATTTTTTTGTTTAAATGTACGGTTTCATTCCAATCTTTTTCAACAATCATTTCCTTGTTAAATCCCCAATGTTCAAAATGAGAACCAACTCCTAAGCCACAAACAATAAGTTTGACCTTACCTTTTAATTCCTTTATTGTTTTATAATCTAAATGATCATAGTGATCATGAGTAATCAATAAATAATCGATATCCGGCAAATCTGAAACTTGATAAGGGTTACTTCCATCAAATGAAGAAACGACACCAGGAATAGGTGAGGCATTACCGCTAAATACGGGATCAATTAAAAATCTGACCCCTTCAATTTGAAAAAAGTAAGACGAATGTCCAAACCAAACCAAAACTTCATCTTCAGGATTTAACTCTTTCAAATTAGTCTTTACTGATGGAATTTTGACTGATGGGCTTGTGTTGGGATTATTGCCAAATAATTGCTTGTAAAGAATACCCAACATAGAATGCCCCTCAGTTAATGTAGGTGTAAAAGAAATGTTTTCAAATTTACCGTTCTTGAATTGAGGAGATTTTTTTATCTTCTCCAATCTCTCGTCTGAAGGCTTTTTTCCAAATTGAGGTTGCTTTAAGAAAAGAATTGTAAAAGCAACAATCAAAGCAATTAGAATTAAAATTGTTGTACTAAATATCATGATTTTATTTACTATAAATTTGGTTTCAATTCGACAACTCAAAGTTAGTTATCCAACGTTTTTTATACTGTTCTTTATAACTATGTTTCCATCTTTTATGGCTCCAAAGGTAATTTTCAGGATTATGAATAATTGCATCTTCAAGTTTACTAGTAAAAATACTCGTAATTTTCCCTAAATGATACTCTTCCTCAAAATTGAAAATTGGAGCAACTTCAAATTTGTACTTGCCTCTTTTAATGCGAACAATTTTGGCAAAGAAGGTAGGTGTATTTTTTGAGGCAGAATAAAGTTCAGAACCACTTATAAAACCTGTAGGTTGTGACAAAAATGAGGTCCAAAAACTTTTTTCGGGGGTTTTGGGATTTTGATCGGCAACCATTATTAAAATATGCTCTTTAACTTTCAAGTCTTCAATTTCTTTTTTCATGTTTTTAGAAGAAACCATCTTAGAACCAAATCTACTTCTCAATTTCAGCATAAATTTATTAAACGATTTGTTTCTCAAAGGCTTATATGCAACGACTATATTTACGCTCTTAAGAACTGATGCAATATGAGCATTTGCCCATTCCCAGTTGAATTGATGGCCTAAGTAAATATGAATGTTTTGTTTGTTTTTAATGAGTTGTTGTAAATCAGAATAATTAAACTCTATTCTGGATTGCAATTCATTTTCAGTTATTGATAACAATTTTATGGTTTCAAAAATATTATCACAAAAATTCGTGTAAAACTCCCTTTCAATTTTAGTTCTATCAATGTTGTTTCGATAGGCAAATGATTTTTCAATATTCGCTCTCACTACTTTTCTTCGATACCTTATTATGTAGAATAAAATAAAAGAAGTCAAGTCAGAAAAAAAATACAGTATCCTTAAAGGAAGCAATGACAGTAAATACAAAACTGCATAAATCATAATTCAAATACTATTACATCATGTAAATTAAACTCATCGATACAATTGCAATAAAATCAATTACAATGACAAGGTTTACAATAAATTCCTCGAGTTCATTTATTTGGTTGTTTTTCATAAAAATAGATTTTAATTAATAATCAATTAGTTCCATCCACCACCTAAAGCTCTATATAAATCAACATAAGCAGATAGTAAATCTTTTTTTATTGTTACAAGTTCAAGTTCCGCTTGTAACAAATTACTTTGGGCAACAATTACTTCTAAATAAGAAGCCTCACCATTTTTAAACAACATTGTTGCACTTTTGAGCGCACTTTCTAATTTGAGTTGTCTTTCATTAGCTAATTCATATTGCATTTTTAATTTATCAATACTGACCAAAGCATTACTAACCTCTCCAACAGCAACCATTACAGTTTGTCTGAATTGATCGACGGCTTGATCCCTTTCAAGCTTTGAAACTTCATATTGTGTTCTGATTTTTTTGCTATTAAGAATTGGCGCTGTTAAACTACCAGCGAAATTTGCAAATAATGACGCAGGTATGGTAAACCAATTACTTGCTTCAAAAGAATTTACACCTCCAATTGCTGTAATATTTAATGTTGGGTAAAAATTAGATTTTGTAATTCCGACTTTCGCATTAGCTGCATCTAGAGCCAATGCTGCACTTTTAACATCAGGTCTTCTTTCAAGCAATTGAGAGGGAATACCTACTGATAAATTTGCATCAGTTACGATTGAATTTAATTTTTCAATTCTAGTTTTTTCAGAGGGAAAATTACCGGATAAAATACTTAAAGTGTTTTCTTGAATTTGGATATTCTGTTCAATTTGAGGAACTAATTTTGCAGCAATTAAACGTTGTGCTTCTGTTTGTTCTTTAGCCAATAAACTTGTCATACCAGACTCATATTGTAGTGTCACAAAACGAGAAATACTATCATTTAACTGTACCGTTTTTTTAGCTATTTCTAACTGAGCATCTAGCATTAACAAATTATAATAACTTTTAGAAACATTTGCAACCACACTGGTTTGAAGTGCTTTTTTAGCTTCTGCGGACTGTAAATATTGGGCTAAAGCTCTTTTTTTCTGATTTTTTACCTTACCCCAAATTCCTATTTCCCAAGAAAGATTTACACCTGCTGAGTAATCTTCAATGTGGTTTTGGCCCAAAAACAAATTAGTACTAACACCATTCAAACTATTTTCTGATAATCTATTCGATGATGCATTGACAAAAGCATTTATTTGTGGAACATTACCCCATTTAGTTTGTTTGTATTGCAGATTGGCAATAGAAATAGTCTTTTCGACAATCAATAAATCATTGTTCTTTTTTAAAGCCTCATCAATCAATTGAATTAATTCTTTTTCCTTAAAATAATCTTTCCATTGGATTGATGCTATAGAAGTTGTGTCTGTATTCGAAACACTCCTATAAGTTTGTGGAACTTCTATATTAGTTTTATTTTGAGCTAAAGCCCTCACACTAATTAAAAGTGTGAGAACTGTATATATTGTTATTTTTAAAATTTTCATAGTAATCAATTATAAATTAGTGGGATTGTTTTTCTTCATTATGAATTACAGCCAATGGCTTACCGGAAACTTTTTCGTGTAAATACTGAAATAGAATGAACAATACCGGAATTATAAAAATTCCTAAAAGAACACCAGTAACCATACCGCCAGCTGCACCAATACTTATTGAATGATTTCCTAAGGCTGATGGTCCAGTTGCTCGCATCATTGGAATCAATCCAACTACAAATGCAAATGAGGTCATAATAATTGGTCGTAAGCGTAATTTGGCTGCTTCTAATGCTGAGGCCAACAGTGATTTTCCTGCATTCCTTCTTTGAACTGCATATTCTACAATTAGAATGGCATTTTTAGCCAATAATCCAATTAGCATTATCAAGGCAACCTGCACATAAATATTGTTTTCAATTCCTGCAAAACCTATGGCTAAAAACACACCTAAAATACCAGTTGGTATAGATAATAATACGGCGGCGGGTAAAATATAACTTTCGTATTGTGCTGCTAACAAGAAGAATACAAATAGTAAACTCAATCCAAAAATTATAGCCGATTGTCCTGAAGAAGTGATTTCTTCATTGGTCAACCCAGAAAATTCAATCGTATAGCCTTTTGGTAATTTTGTTTCTGCTACTTCTTGAACCGCTTTGATTGCTGCACCAGAACTAAATCCGGGTTTTGCAATTGCATTAACACCAATTGAGTTAAAAAGATTATATCTCGAAGCAGTTTCTGAACCATTTACAGATTTTAGTTTCACTAATGAGTTCACCGGAACCATTTCTCCATTTCTATTCTTTACAAAGATAGCATTCATGGTTTCAGGAGTATTTCTGGAAGCGGCTTCTGCTTGAACCATAACACGATAATATTTTCCGAAACGATTGAAATCTGAAGCCTGAGCACTTCCATAATAGGTTTGCATTGCTTGGAGAATATCTCTTACATTCACACCTAGCTGCTCTGCTTTCACATCGTCAACCTCCATTTCCAATTGAGGATAATCAGCTTTGAAACTTGTAAAAGCAAAAGCAATTTCAGGTCTTTTCATTAACTCCCCAATAAACTGAGTACTGATACCACTAAATTTGCTGATACTTCCACCGGTTTTATCTTTCAATACAATATCCAATGCATCTACATTACTAAAACCAGGTACAGTTGGAAAGGTAAATACAAAGAAATTGGCTCCTTTTATACCTGACAATCTTCCGCGAACATCATCCATAATCGCATTGATGTCTTGAACATCTCCACGTTCTTTTGCTGGTTTCAATAATATAAAAGCTACGCCTGCCGAAGAACTGGTAGATGAAGTGAGCATATTAAATCCAGAAATGACATTCAATACTTTTTTAGAGGGTAGGTTCCCCAATTTTCCTTCAACTTCTTTCATTACATCCTGTGTTCTTTCTAAAGAAGCTCCAGCAGGCATTGAAAGTGAAATGGCAATAAATCCCTGATCTTCAGATGGAATAAAACCGGTTGGAGTTGTTTTTACCATATAAAAGGTTGCTGCTATCACAACCGCTAATCCACCCAAACTCAACCATTTATTTTGGATTAAAAACTGAAGACTTTTTACATATTTATCTGTCAATTTAGTGAACCCGGTGTTAAATCCGATGAAGAATTTTTCCTTAAAGTTTTTAGGCTTTTCATCCTCACGATGATGGTCATCATGTGGTACATCTTTTAAAAACAATGCCGCTAAAGCCGGACTTAATGTTAACGCATTTACTGCCGAAATTACAATGGCAATTGCTAACGTAAAGGCAAATTGTCGATAAAAAACTCCTGTTGAACCTTCCATGAAACCTACTGGCAAGAATACTGCCGACATCACTAAAGTAATCGAGATAATCGCTCCAGTAATTTCACTCATTGCAGATGTTGTAGCTGATTTTGCACTCAGTTTTTTACTATGCATTTTCTCATGAACGGCTTCCACTACAACAATTGCATCATCTACAACTATACCAATAGCTAATACTAAAGCAAAAAGAGTTAATAAGTTTACTGAGAATCCAAATATTTGCATGAAAAAGAACGTTCCTAAAATAGATACTGGAACTGCAATGGCCGGAATTAAAGTTGCTCTGAAATCTTGAAGAAATAAGAATACAACGATAAAAACTAATAGGAAAGCTTCAATTAAAGTCGATTTTACTTGTGATATTGACATATCCAAAGAATCTTTGGTATTGTATAAAATCAAATGTTTCACATCTTTAGGAAAATCCTTTGAAGCTTTTTCCATCATTGCTTTGATCGCTATCTGAACATCACTTGAATTGGATCCTGGTAATTGGAAAATACCAATATTTAAACCTGATTTTCCATCAATTCTAGTACTACTGGCATAAGTGTAAGAACCCAATTCAATACGAGCTACATCTTTTAAACGCAATACTGATCCATCAGCATTAGAATGAATTACTATATTTTCGTATTCTCCCGGATTGTTTAATTTTCCTTTGTATTTGATAACATATTCAAAAGCCTCTTTACTCGCTTCACCAAATCTACCTGGAGCAGCTTCAAGGTTTTTATCCTGAATTGCACCCATAACTTCTTTTGGTGTCAAATTATAAGCAGCCATCTTTGCAGGATTCAACCAAACACGCATTGAATAATCTTTATTACCTCCAAAAGTCACAACCTGACCCACACCCGGTATTCTTTTAAGATCAGGGATGATATTTATTTGCGCATAATTAGCCAAAAAAGTTTGATCGTATTGTTTTTCATTTTCAGTATATAAATCCACTACCATTAAAAGACTATTTTGCTTTTTGGTTGTAGAAATTCCAGCTTGAACTACTTCGGCTGGCAACTGACTCGTAGCTTGAGAAACTCTATTTTGAACGTTTACCGAAGCTTGATCAGGATCAGTTCCTAATTTGAAATTTACCGTAATAACCAATGATCCATCATTACTGGCAGTTGAACTCATATAGCTCATGTTTTCTACTCCATTAATTGCCTCTTCTAATGAAGGCGCAACAGAACGAAGTACAGTTTCTGCATTTGCTCCTGGATACAAAGCAACAACTTGAACCGCTGGTGGTGCAATATCAGGAAATTGTTGCAGGGGAAGGGTAGATAATCCTATACTTCCTAGGATAACTATAAGTATAGCGATGACTGTTGATAGTACTGGCCTATCAATAAATTTTTGTAACATATTGAATGAGTTGGATTTAGAAATTAAATTTTTGCCACTTCTTTTTTAGTATTTTGCTTCGCCTGTTCGCTAAAGCTCGGGTCAGGAATAATTTTTGCTCCATCCGGTAAATTTTCAAAACCTTTTAATACAATTCTGTCTCCGGTTTTGATACCTTCTTCTACTAAATAATTGGTTCCGCTTTTGCCTGAAACAACGATTGGTTGACGCATAACACTATTGTTTTTATCCAGTAAAAAGACATATACTTTATCCTGTATTTCAATTGTAGCTTCTTGTGGAACCACTATTGCATTGGCGTGATTTACATTTATTTTAACTTTTCCAGTATTACCCGAACGTAATAAGCCATTATTGTTTGGAAATTTTGCTCTTAAAGTAATTGCACCGGTGGTCTTATCAAATTGACCATCTACCATATCAACATTTCCTTTATGATCATATTCAGTATTGTCAGATAATACTAAAGAAACTGCTGGCATTTTTTTGATTTTTTGAGCGATAGTATTTCCCTCATATTGTTTTTTAAAGTGCAAAAAATCATTTTCACTTAAAGAGAAATAGGCATATACTTCTTTGATGTCGGATAATTTTGTCAATGCTTCTGGATCTTGAGGACCAACAAGACTGCCTTGCTTTCTCGGTAATCTACCTATATAACCATTAATAGGTGCTTGTATTAAAGTATAATCCAAATTAATTTGAGCGTTATTTAACACTGATTTGGCTTGTTCAACATTAGATTTTGCAATACTTAAGTTGGATTTGGCCGTTCTTAATTGATAATCAGAATACATTTTACTTTGTACCAATGGGACTAATTTATCCACTTCAATTTGTGCATTGATTAATGAAGCTTCAGCTGCTCTTAAACTTGCTTTAGCAGTATTGAATTGTTGACGATATACATTGTCATTGATTTTAAACAAGGGTTGTCCTTTAGTAACATAAGCGCCTTCATCAACAAATATTTTTTCTAAAGTACCGTTCACTTGTGGTCGTACTTCAATATCTGCTTTTCCCTGAATTGCTACAGGAAATTCTGTTGAAGTTTGTGCATCAGATTCCGCTATATTTAAAACAGGTAATGTTGGTGCCACAACAGGAGGCATTTCATTATTTTTTCCTGAGCAACTAATTAATAGGATAGACAATACACTAAATAGTATGATCTTTTTCATAATCGTTTTTTTATTTGTTATTATTAATTTAAAGGGGAAATCATTCTTTATTTTTGGAATAATCGTTTCAGAATTCATGCTGCTTTTTATATTAAAAATGGTTAGTACTTATGTTTTATTTTGAAATAATCGTTTCAGAATTAAATCTGTAATAGACTGTATTTATTATATTTTACGAAACTTTTTCTGAAACAATCATTCCAGAAAAAAAGTAAAAAAAAACTATGGTAAAATAGTCTTAATTAAAAACTCAGACATTTTTTTGATTCGAATTGGATTTCTCTCTAATATGTAAGATTGCTTCCATCCAGTAAACGAAGTCACAATGTATTCTGCAATTAATTTTGCATCTGAAGTTCCATCCAATTCTTTGTTATCAATTGCTTTTTGAACAACTTCCGACAAAAAAAGAAGATAAATTTCGTTATTCTTTTGCATCTGATTTCTAACTTGTAAATCTTCAGGTGCAATTTCAAAAATTGTTTTCATCCCTAAGCAACCTTTTTCACAATCTACAATCCAAGAAACTTTATCTCTAATGATGTTAATAAGTGCTTGTTTGGCAGATTTTTCAAGTGCTACTTTTTCTTTCAATTCAACCATGGCATTGTCAAAATAGCTTGTCAAACATTTCAAAAAAAGATTATGTTTGTCACCAAATGTATTGTATAAACTACTTCGATTAATTTGCATAGCATCAACAAGATCTTGCATAGAAGTGGCATTATATCCTTTTTCCCAAAAGACATTCATTGCCGCATCTATTTTCTCGCTCTCATTAAATTCTACACAACGTGCCATGAAATCTAAATTTACAATGCAAATATAATTATATTTTGGAATAATCGTTTCAGAATTTTAAAATTAACAAAAAATTAAAATTTTAAAGTTCCTAATTAATGTCGATTTTCAATATTTATAATTGAAGAAATTGGAGATTTAGATAGACTGATTTCTAACTAATATAAGATTTTCCAACAGATTCAAGCAAGAATTGCGAACAGGCTAAGCAAAATCGAAAGTTAAATTTATTGATAAGTGGCTAATAGGGCAAATTGCTGTTAGCAGTAGTTTATATTAATTCTTTTTTAAATTCTTGTTTACTAAAGTCCAATATTTCATTCCATTTTCAGTTCTTAATTCTGTAAAATTAAATTTAATTAGTAGATTTATAGAGTTTGTATTTTCTACCAAACAGTTAGCTGTGATTTCTTTTACCATTTCATTTGAGAAAGCCCATTTTATAATTTCTTTTACAGCTTCTTCAGCGTAACCTTTTCGTCTTTCTTCTTTAATTATCCCATAACCAATATCAATGTTTCCTTCATTATAATTAAATCCTTTAAAACCCAAATCTCCAATTATTTCTAATGTTTCTTTTTTGATTATCATCCAAGATTCATAGCCAGTTGGTGTTTCAACTTTTGATAAGTTATTAATTATTTTTGGCAATGTTTCAACAACATCAGCATCTGGCCAACTTCTCCCTTTTTTTAAATTCAATATGTCCAAATCACTAAAGTCGTCATTTAATAAATTTCTACAAATTTGTATTGTGAATGGAATTAGGATTAATCTATCAGTTACTAATTTATCAATTTCAAGGTTTTTGACTTTCACTATTTTGATTTCTTTCTTTATTTTATTTTAGGATTTTGCGGTTGTAAAATTTCTTCTAACGTTCTGGTAACATAACAGGTTTGGGACTAAATTAAGATTTATTTTTCGGTTATCACTAAACTGACAAATACAAAACCAACATCCCATTAAGCCAAATGCCCAAATCCGAAGTAGTAGCTGTTATGCAACGTAATATTTTTTCAACGGCAATTTAAACCTTCGCAGTATATTCCAAGACTCTTTGTCTTAATAAATCCTTCTCTACTAATTTTTATTTCAACCGACTCTCTTCGAGTTGGAAATTCATGGTATTTCATTAGATGCAATTCGAAACCATTTTGCAAGTTTCTGTACTCGCTTCCTCTAATATCATTATCTAACTGATAACCATAAGTTCTTGCTAAAAGCATCGCTTCTTCAAGATTGTCAATTGTCCCTAAAAAATCACGGAATTCTTCTTCAGTTTTTAAGTTGTTTACTTTGCCATTATCAATTGTCACAACATAATTACAACGAAAATTTGGATGCCCTCCAAAGAAAATTCCAATGGTATAATTTGGTCTTGGTTTTTCATTTATTTTTTTTCTTAATAAAGAATCTCCTCCTTGTTTTAAAACAGTATAGGTTTCTGAACTTGAGTTTTGATTGTAGGTAGCGTATTGCCAATATTGATAGTTTCGATTAGGTTTTATATATTTCGCTAAACTGTCCAAATAATTTTCTTTTAAGTTGTAATCAATTTTATGAAAATTAGGAGTTCCTACAACGTTTTCAATTTTCATTGCTACGTCTAATTTTTCTAACTTTTCCACTTCTTTTTTTTTACAAGAAACAAATAGGAGAAGAGTTGGGATGATTATGTTTTTCATTGTAAGTGTTTTGAAATTATGTCGTATAACGGTTTCGGGCTTTGCGTTCGGAGTACAAAGCTTCAATTTATTACTAAAGTTCATTAGATGTACAAAGCTCCAAGTTTGCACGTCAGACCGCCTGACGCAAAACCATTGTTACAAGCTGTGTTACCTTGTCAGTCATTCGTGTTGTTATCTATTCTACTTTTGTTAATTTCAGTTGCAACATTAATTTCAATATATACAAGCCCGAAAATAATGGCTATTTCCCCTAAAAAGTATGCTATAGCAATAGTTTTAAGTTGAGGGTTATAGAAAATTGTAAGACCAATAGTCAAGACGCAATAAAGTAGGTTAGCAATACTAATACCCTTAATAAAAGGTGACCAGTTCGTTTTAATGACAAAAAAACAAGTCGTTGAGTAAATACAGAAACAAACTGCAATCACAGAAAGATAAGTCAATATTCTTTTAGGCATTCCAAAATATTCGTTGAAATTTCCCAATACTACAAACAATAAAAACGCAGTAGTCAAAGCACCTAAACTGTCTATTAAGAAAAGTTTTTTTGGTTCTGAGGATAATTGTTTTATAATCTTATTTACAGTCTTTATCATATAAATTGCCAATGTTAGTTTTGTCAAACATTTACACGTTGTCTTATTTGTTTGTGTGGTCTTCTATCATTGCTGGTAATCCTGCCGGCTTGAAGAAGTTGAGAATTTAGTAATCCAGAACTTTCCATTAATCACTGAACTCAAAGATGCAAAACAATGTTTAAATTAATGACTAAAACCCCTTTTTCCAAACCACTGTTGTGTGCTGCTTTAATCATTTCCTGTGATTAATTTTGCTATACGTTCAGAATTAATTATCCCTATTTTGTCAAGGGTTTTACGAATTCTAAGCTCAAATTTGTTTTGTTGGCTTCTAATTTTTTCTATTTCTTTTTTTAGTTTTTCTTCTGAAAATTGAAATTTACTTTTTATATCCTTAAAATCTTCAAGATTTAAATCAGTATAGTCAGAAAACTCAACTTTGCCATTTTCTTTTTTGTAAAATATCCAAGGATGACCAATCCATAATTGTATCCAGCCATTTGATTTTTCATCAAAAATGCTTTCCCACTCTTTAATATTCCCAATATCTCCGCAGCAAGTAGGTTCAATAAGTAAAACATTATCGTCACTTACAACAATTCCTCCGTATATTCTGGTTACTTGTTCCTCAAAATCATCCAAATCAACTTCTTTTAGCTCATTTCTAATTATTTCTTCAAGCTCGTTGTCGTTAATTGTTTCAATGTCAACTAAATAAGATCCTTTTCTAATTGCACTTAAATTTCCTAATCTTTTGTCTGAAATACATCTTATCCAAAATTCATTCCATTCATCCGGAAGTTCAGATGAGCTACCATTAGGATACTCATACTCACTATCAGAGTAAGCATATGGACTTATTTCGATTGTGTTAAATAGTTTCATTTTTTAAATCTTATTCGCTCGAAAATAGCACACAATGTTTCCACGCTTTAAGCGGTTTGTGGGCTTAGAAGCAGAGTGTTTTCTGCTTAACCTGAATACGGTAATTCCACTAAATCCGCAAATCGATTGAAACGTGTGTTAGCTGTTGTTTTTTCTCTGTTCAGTTTTTCTATTCCTTTTTTTTCAGAGTTATAATGGGTTTAAATTCGATTTTTTCGCAAGCATAACAATTCTCTTTATGAAATTCTTGAAATTCATCAAACTCTGTTCGGTAAGGCTTATAACCATTTTTAATTATCTCAAAGTCAGCAAAACACCAAGCAAATGGCAAATCTAATGGTGTATGGAACCATTCAATTCGTGACTTTTCGTCTAGTTTAAAGTTGCCATTTTTATCAGTTCTGACAGTTTGCGTTCTGAATTCTATAGATTCTATTGCGCCAATTTCTTTGTTTTTAAAATATTCTTCTTCAATTCTATAAACAATTGCGTCAGAAATTGGATTTCCACTTTCATCAATTACTTTCCCAATAACTTTTGCTTCATAAAAAACCTTTTGAGGACGAATAAAAAGGCCGATTATAAAAATCAGAATTATTATTAGAATTATTTTAACGGTTTTCTTCATATTTTATTTTCAAGGCAAAATAACGGCTAACGTTCCGGCGCTTGGCGAGGTTGCGAAGTTCGGAACCGATTATTGTATTTCATCCGTTCGGCTTTTAGCCTCGGGTCTATCAAAGATAAATTTCTTGCGAGAAATAAACGTGAACTTACCACAAAATTCGCACACGAGCGCAGCGACTGTCGAAGGAATCTTGCCAAACGCTTGTTAGTGGTAGTATTTATTTTAATTAAAGTGCTTTTTTATGATTTTAGCTCTGTTTTCTCTTTCGGCATTGATCATTTCAGTGATAAAGTCAGTCATTTTGTTTTCGTCTATTTTAAGTTGACTAACATGTAAATTAATATTCTGTGCTCCAACCGCTTTATTGAGTTTAGCAGCCCATTTATATAACTTTTTCTTCATGACAAAAGACTTGTCAAGTTTGAGCGACACAAATTTTTGCTGATGAATGTTTAATGGATAGGCACTTTTAATTTGCTCCCATTTGAATTCGTCCTGTTTTGTGGTTCTGTCCCAAATACCATTTTCGGTTATAATTATTTGTGGTCGTCTGTCAAAAGTTTGAAAAAGTCCAATTGGAATACCAAGTCCAAAAAAACAAGTACAAATCCAGCCCATTATATAATCTGTTGTTCCAAAAGGTTCTTTACTTATTGCAAAAATTCCAATTGTAATGAAAGGAATTGACAGGGCAAAAATTTTTAGTCCTTTTAATGGTTTTTTATAGAGTTTGATTTCTGTCATTTTTCAATTTCAATTTTTAACCGATTTGCTTGTAATATTGCCACTAACGTTCCGGTGCTTGGCGAGGCTGCGAAGTTCGGAACTGATTATTTTATTTCATCGGTTCGGCTCTCAGCCTCGGGTCTGTTAAAGATAAAATTTCTTGCGAAATGTAAACGTGAATTTACTACAAAACTCGCACATGAGCGCAGCGACTGCCGAAGGAATCTTGCCAAACGCTTGTTGTATGCTGTGTTTATTTGAATTTCTCCAATTCAATTGCTTCGTCAAAGTATGTTTTAAACTTTACGATTGTGTATGAACTATCAAAAGCAATTATTTCTATTTCAGAATTTTTAACTTGAAAATTATCGTTTTTCCATATCAACTCATTTCCCTCAACGAATGGTAAGTTATTCTCATCAATTTCAATTTCAGTATTTTTCGGAACAGCTGATATTACACCCCAAATTATTTGAGTTTGAGAATTAACAATTTTTAGAAATTCTTCATTGTTTAATTTAAAATAATCCTCGTCAAAATTTATCGGCAAAGATTTGTCAGCCATAAAATCTAAATCACATAAAAACCAGTTATAGTTTTCTATAATCTCCAAAATGGGTTTTAAAGTTTCACTTAAATTAGTATGAAGTTTAATTTTTTTTGTATTTCTAATTATCCAATTCATCTATTAAGTTCTGTATGGTAACATAGCATACAACGTGCCGCCGGCTTCACGAAGTGGCGATTTAGCGAACGATTTATTTTCGGTTAAATTTACTGTTTTTTCGTGAAGAAAAAACATGAGGCATTTAAACATCTCGCTGTTTCGTGAAACCGCTGTTGTGCGATCACCTTTTTTATTTATCTCGTTCGGTTATGTATTTTTTGATTTTAGTTGATATTGATGAGAATTCATTTCTCAAGCATAATCCTAAACGGTTACCTTTGATATGTGCAGTTGGAGAATATTGATTTTCTTCATAAAGTTTTAAAAATATATTTGGGATTTCTTCAAAAAATTCTAACACAAATAGATGATTTCTTCCTTGTTCTATTTCTTCGGCAGGAATCCAGCCATTAACCAAAGAATGAATTATTTTATATTCTTTAATTACTGATTCGTCAGGATTATCTATATTAAATGTACAATCTAATAATTGATGTATGAGTAATTGTTGGGGAACTCGAAAAGTTGCGACCAGAATCTGTCTTTCGTTTTTCTGCCAATTGATAAAGTTATAATAAGATTGGTTTTTTTCGCGATTATTGAAACGTTTTATAACAAGTTCCTTTACGGAATCAACACCCATTTTGGAAAAGTAAGCATCAATTTCAATATATCCCATTTCTAATTCATAAGTTTCTTTCATACTTTTTCTCAAGGTGTCGCACAACGTCCCGCCACTTGGCGAGGTTGGGGATTAAAGATGCGAGATTTTTCGGTTAAACACAAATTTCACAAATGCAAAACCATCTTTAAATTCAGCCTGAAACCCCAATCTTGCCAAATGGCTGTTACAAGCTGGCTTTTAATCTCAACATCGTATTTACACTTTTAATCAGTCCAATTGATGCTTTTCCAGTTTCCATTTGAAAATCAAATTCGTCTCCATACATATCTACAATTCTGAATTTCGACAATTCAGGTTTGTTTACTTGCTTTTTAAAATCTCCGTAAACTACGTCATCAATTTCTTCAAAACTCACAAAGTTTAGATTTCCATTCTCTTTTTCAATTATGCGTCGAGTTGTAATTATTGTTTTTGCTTTCTGGCTTTTTATTTCAAAGATTGGCAATTCATTTTCTTCCAAGACAAATTCTGTAGATTTATCTTCCACACAAACTTTCGAATACAACCAATTTTCAGGATTCATTACACTTCGGTTTATCGCTGCAATAGTTATTTCTTTTATCGATTTGTCAGTTTTCATTTTTTGCAGAATGTTTGTGAAGCTTGCTTGTAACGTTCCGGCGCTTGGCGAGGTTGCGAGCTACGGAACCAATTATTTTCTATTAAAGATAAAATTTCTTGCGAGAAATAAACGTGTATTTACTATAAAATTCGCACACGAGCGCAGCGACTACCTTAGGAATCTTGCCAAACGCCTGTTAGCTGTAGTTTTTTTTATCAATTAGTTTTATTACAATGTCATCAATATATTTATCATCGGTTAACTTTTCATAAGTTTTATTGCCTCCTTCAAAAAGTATTATGTATGCATTATTTTCCTCATTAATGCAACTTAGAATTGAGTCTGATATTTGTGAAAATTCATTTATCCAGTTTTTTACTGATTCAGATTCGTCTAGCATACAGCTCATAGCTGTAGTAACAGCAGTAAATTCAATTTTGTATATTTCTTTTTCAGTTAAATATGTAATACTTACGTCGAAATTTCCAATTCTGATTTTACCGTTTCCTAAATATGTTGAAACAAAGTTTTCTTTGAAAATTTCAACTTTACGTGTCGAGTATTTTTCATATAGTGTTTCAATTATTGGTAGGTCTATATCAAAAATAATTGAAGTAGAATAGTTAACTCTGTTGTCTTCAACGTTGCTTGAAAAGTTGTGACCTTTTATTAATAAAGAATCTTGATTCAAAGATATTTCTTTTTCATCATCATCAGTATTGCTTAAAAGCCAATTAAAAGAATCTTTTAATTTTTCTTTTTTTATGTATGTCAAAATTGAGTAGTCTAGTCCCATTTTTGTGTAAAATTACAGCTAACGTTCCGCGGCTTGGCGCAGTAGCGGCTGCGTGAACGATTATTTCTTGCTAAGATAAGATTTTTCAGCGGAAAATCGAACGTTGTTATTTATTGTAAATGTAGCTATTGTGCCAAACCGCCTTAAGTTTACATTTTCTACATTTAGCTATTAATCAGAAAGAACAAAAGAGAGGAGTAAGG
>NZ_JBHSHZ010000007.1:0-1041 GCF_042653365.1 Flavobacterium sp. GCM10023249 | reverse complement strand
GAGTATGTCGCCGCCTTTCTTTAAAGAATCCTCATCAGAAATGATGGGGATTTTTTTTGTTATAGGTGCAGTGTGTCGCCCTTCGGGCTCGATTCGCCGCATTTCTTTATAAAACCCTATTCAGTTATGAATAGGGTTTTATAATTATGGACTGTTTTTAAACTAAAAGGTTGTGGGAAAGATGTTCTTAGTTATGAAAGGGTGCTAAAAGTATTCTTTTCTTTGATTTGTCTAATGACTTTTATAGTTTATCAGAGCGATTATACAAGGTTTTTGTTTTATTTCATTGCTTTAGATATGGTTTTTGTTTGTGTTTAGTAAGTCCTTGCGGTTTTGTATTTAAATGCTTTCTTGGTTTAGGATGTCTATTTGTTATTACAGTTGTTATTAATTCTAATCCTGTTCTAATGGTATTTAGGTAAATTTTGAATTTTTAGAATATACTTTTGGTTGTTTTATATCTATATAAAGGATTTTTGGTTAATATACTTGTTTGAAATTTGATTGCTACATGTTGCATTTGATGTAGTGTTTTTGGATTGTTGTAGCCGATGTGCTACAAAGCTGTAAAAAACTTTAACGTCTAACTTACTGAGGTTCAGATGAAGTAAAAAAAAGATGTAAAAAAGGTTATGAAAAGGTTAGGAAATGTAAAAAGAAGTGGTAATTTTGCACCCGCATTGAACAACAAGTGACATGCGAAACCGCAAAGTTCTTTACAATAATGTTCTTAAAAAGTCTAAGTGATTGAGTTTGAATCGAGAGAGAAAAACTTAAAAAAAATCGCAAAAAGATTTGGAAAGAAGAAAATAAAGATGTTATCTTTGCACCCCGCAACGGAGAGGTTCTTAAGTAATATTGACACTAAAAACGGAAAGAAAATTTTCTCAAAAAAAAGTTTCAAAAAGTTTTGGTAATGTGAAAAGAGTTTATACCTTTGCACCCGCAAACAACGAAAGATGTTTAGCGAAAAAAATAAGAAGAAACGTTCATAGACATATTGAATTGACAGCCGCTTTAAACAGAGATGTTTGAAGCAAA